>CAZJMM010000210.1:0-2649 GCA_964547155.1 uncultured Dehalococcoidaceae bacterium
GTCAATAACAATCACTGGGCCACCGTAAAGGCGATGGGCTGCAGCCGCATTCACTATTCGGTCAGGTCCCACCTCACGTGGATTGTCCATGAGGATACGCACCCCAGTTTTTATGCCAGCTTCTACCACTAAAGGTGAAATGCCCACATAGCGACGACACATCTCTTCAAAGGTTTCTACTAAAGGTGGGACAACACTGCATAGAACCGCCTCTTTTATCTGGGACACGGCTATTCCCTGACGGTCAAGCATATTAAGGAGCAGGCTGCCATATTCATCTGCCATCTGATGAATGCCAGTAGCTATCCGCCAGGTGGCTTTCAACTTATCGCCACTGAAAACCCCAAGACTAATATTCGTATTGCCAATATCAATAGCCAGAAGCATATTGTTCACTCAAAATAGCTCTTCAGCCCGTTACAAACCTCTTCAGGGTATCTCATAGCCGTTAAGGTATCTAACAGTAGCCTCGGACTGCCAAAATCAGAGATGCCCAACGGGGTATAAAAAGCCCTCTGGATGAGCCGAGCCTGTGTCCAAAAATATCCCCCTCCTAATATACCTGAATAAAGACAAAGATTAAAGCTGTAAAAGTTCTGGCTATCCATATAAGCAAAAACTCCTCTTAAGCCTCGGCTGAAATGTTTTATGTCTTCCACAGGCAAGGTTATCAGAGAATCCCTTTCCGGAAAAAGGACAAGTACATCCAGTTGCCACGACCGAGGAGCGAAGCTGGTAAACCATAAGGTGTTGCCGACGGTACCAATATATCTTTCTCCAAGCCTTTTCTCCTCCGCAGCCAAATCGCTCCAGTAGTTTGCCTTGTTTTCTAAATAGTATTTCTGGGAAAGCTCCAGTAACTCCCGGTGATAGGTCAAGGGGAATTGCCCAGCTACGGTGTGGAGGTGAGGGTGCAGTTGGCTGCTGGAAGCTGGCGGCATGTAATTCCAAGCGATACAACAATACTTATTCCCAGGGTCAAGTTCTAATACCCGCCTTAGATAAGCCTGGCTAGCCATAAATCCATCTTCCAGCATCTGCTCAGTGAACTGTGGCAGGCTGACGAAATGCTGCTGGTTGAACACCGTCAAAGCATTATGGAGCATATAAGGGAATGCATTGGGAAAGACGATGGCTTCGCCAACCTTGAGCCTTCCTTCCGGGATGAAATCTGGAGAAAAACGAGGAGTAAGCCTGTCAATAGCCTCAGGGCAAAAAGGGCAACCGATTTCTAAGGAGCGAGCGACAATTTGAGAGAGGTCTGGCTTATCTAATTTATGTCGCTGGCGTTCAATAATAACAGCTACTTCCTTAGTCAGAGGGTCAGTCCTGAATTCAATAGGGAAAACCTCTTCGCTAAAGTCAGTCGCAGGATTAAGCATTTTGCAGAAGCTGATTTCTTTTTTGAAGTCAATAGCCATTCTTAAACTGGTCTTGCCTCTTTGATTTCTCGGATTAGCTGAGGGAGCACTGGCAGGAGGTCACTAGCTAACATGCCAGCATCACCAAGTCTTTCTTGGACCTTCTCTCCTGCCTGGGCATGAAGATATACACCGCAAGCAGCTGCCTCAAATAATGGCAGTCCCTGGGCTATCAGACCAGCAATAGCTCCAGTAAGGACATCTCCTGTACCCGCTGAAGCTAAACCTGGGTTAGCTACATCACAAATTTTAGCTCGCCCATCAGGTGCCGCAACTACAGTATAAGCACCTTTAAGGACTATAGTCTTCCCCCAGTCAATTGCCAGCTTAGAAGCTGTCCCCAAACGGTCTTGCTGTATTTGTTCCACAGTCAATCCAGTTAACCTTGCCATCTCACCGGGATGAGGGGTCAGGATAACATCTCCCTTCAGCTTATGCTGCCACTGCGGGGTCTGGGCTAAAATGTTCAGAGCATCAGCATCCAGAACTAAAGCTGGTATGCCAGCCTTGGGAAGATTAAGAAGAGACCGGACGAATTCAACCACAGACGGACTCTGTCCTAAGCCACACCCCACAGCTAAGACATCATAATTGGGCAGATTTTTTTGTACCACGGTAGTTGCTTCAGAAGCAATTATTCCTTCTTCAGCTTCAGGCAAGGGCAGATAGGTTGTTTCCGTAAGTTTGGCGGCTAATATAGGTTGGAGGCTGCGGGCTGTAGCCAAAGTCACCAACCCAGCACCAACTCGAGCTGCCCCCATGCAAGCAAGGTAGGCAGCACCTATGTAATTTATAGAGCCAGCAATCACCAACACCCGACCAAAACTGCCTTTATTAGCACCCTTTGGACGCTTAGGAAGCACTGATTTCACCCATTCCGGAGTAATTAATTCGGTGGTAATGTCTTCTGCCATAGATGAGGGTATGCCTATATCAGCCACAATTAGTTTGCCCACTTTTTCAGCACCGGGAAAAGCAAATAACCCCGGTTTGGGATAGCCTAAAGTAATGGTAAAATCGGCTTTAGGGCAGCCGGCATCTACACTCCCGGAATCCACATCCAGACCAGACGGAGCATCTACAGCGATAACCATCAATTCGGGATGCTTCTCTTTAGCTTCACTTATCTTTTCCAGCGCTTGTTTAAATAGTCCCTGTAAAGGGCGTTTCTTACCAGTGCCAAAAATGGCATCAATGACAATGTCTGCTGAAAATATTAAGCTGTCCA
>CAZJMM010000211.1:0-2612 GCA_964547155.1 uncultured Dehalococcoidaceae bacterium
TTGGTTACTTCACCAATAATCCTGATAGCCAGACCTGGCCCCGGGAAAGGTTGACGCCATACCATATCTTCAGGTAGTCCCAAAGCTAAACCAACTTCTCTCACTTCGTCTTTGAAGAGATAGCGCAAAGGTTCAATCAAGGCTAAAGACATCTTTGCTGGCAGTCCCCCCACATTGTGATGGGTTTTTATTTTTGCTGAAACCTTGCTTTCGGTGGTGGCACTTTCGATAACATCGGGATAAAGAGTGCCCTGAGCTAAGAAATCAAATTTACCTAATTTGGCAGCCTCTTCTTCAAAAACTCTGATAAATTCTTCTCCAATATGTTGCCGCTTTAGCTCAGGGTCAACCACCCCCTTGAGCCGACGGAGAAACTTTTCTGAAGCATCCACGTAGACTATATTCATGTGGAGATTGCGCTGGAACGTATTTAGTACTCGTTCTGGTTCCTCACGGCGCAATAGCCCATTATTGACAAAGATACAGGTAAGCTGGTCTCCAATAGCTCGGTGGACAAGGGTAGCCACTACGGCTGAATCAACTCCACCAGATAGAGCGCAGATGACTCTACCTTCTCCTACCTGCTGCTTAATTCGGTCAATACTTTCAGCTATAAAATTACCTGGTGTCCAGTTACCTTTACATTTGCATACTTCGTAGAGGAAGTTTTGAAGTATAGTTTTACCTTGAGGGGTATGAGCCACCTCAGGATGAAATTGAAGACCAAAGATACCACTATCGTTTCCCATTACAGCAATAGGGGAATTTTCTGTATAGGCTAAAGCTTTAAAGCCAGGGGGCATTTCAGTTATCTGGTCACCGTGGCTCATCCATACTGGCAAGGAAGAAGGGAGATTAACAAAAAGAGGCGAATCTTCGGCACTTATGTGAAGAATCGCGTGACCGTATTCATGTCGTGTTCCGGGGGTAACCTTCCCGCCTAATTGATGAGTGATGACCTGCATCCCATAGCAAATGCCGAGAATTGGCAAACGGCTCTCATAAATGAAGGCTGGAGCTAATGGTACCCCAGGTTCATAGACGCTTGCTGGACCTCCAGAGAAAATAAAGCCTTTTGGGTTTAGAGAAGCTATCTTTTGCCAAGGAGTGTCATAGGATAAAAGTTCACAATAGACGCGGCATTCTCTGACTCGACGGGCGATGAGCATGCTATACTGAGAGCCAAAGTCAATGACTGCCACGGTATCCCGTTCCGCCGGATATTTCGGCTTTTCGGCGACTACAGCTTCACCATGAAGCTCCTTGGCAATTTCTAAATATGCCGAAACTTCAATATCATCAGTGGTAGCGACACGACGTGCTGGGGTTTTTGCCCCCATATCAACCCCCTTATAGATGTATACCAAAGCTTATCATTACGGAAGTTAGCCGTCAATGTTGTTGCAAAAGTTTAAGTGTTGGGATTTGTTAATTTTACATCACGACTTTTACTTACAATATTTTAGATTGTTCCGAGGCTCAAGCAATTTCCTTAGACGTCATTCTTTTGGTATACTGGTTTGAATAAGACAATGAGTGCTGGAATGTCCACGACTATAGCTGAACAAATTAGTCAGGGAGTCAAAATTTTGAAATTGGGTGGCGTAGTTGCCTTCCCTACCGATACTGTTTATGGGTTGGGATGTGATGCGTTTAATAAGCAAGCTGTAGACAGGATATATGAGATAAAAAAACGCTCTCGAGACATTCCTTTCCCTTTGCTTCTATCGGATATAAATCAGGTGACGGAATTTGCTGAATTTGTACCAGAAGTTGCTTGGATTTTAATGAAGTGCTTCCTACCTGGCGGTCTGACCATTATTTTACCTAAAGCAACTGACTTACCCGACTTTCTTAATCCTAAGGGAGATACTATAGCTGTTAGAGTCCCTAATCATCAGGTGGCTTTGTCTCTTATTCAGGGTCTGGGTAGACCTTTAATTGGTACCAGTGCTAACATAAGTGGTCAATCCAGTCCAGTAATGGCTCAGGAGGTGGAGGTGCAATTGGGTACCGGAGTTGACCTGATTATTGATGGAGGCAGATGTCCCGGCGGCATTGAATCTACAGTAATTGATGTTACTCTGGGGATGCCCAAAATCCTGCGTCAAGGATTAATAAAATTGGAAGAAATTGACGAAGTACTTACAGAATACGGATGGGGGATAACAACATGAAAATCGCTATTGGATGTGACCATCGAGGTTTTGAACTAAAACAGAAACTACTTACTTTTCTTAATGATGCCGGCTACGAATGGGTAGATTTTGGATGTCATGACTTAATACCTGTAGACTATCCAGATATTGCTGAGCGGGTGTGTCCGGATGTGATAGCGAGGAGATCCGAGTGGGGCATTCTTATTTGCAGTACTGGTATTGGGATGAGCATAGCCGCCAATAAAATAAAAGGGATAAGGGCTGCTTTGTGCTCTGATATTTTTAGTGCTACCCGAGCCCGTCAGCATAATGATGCTAATGTCTTAGTCCTTGGGGGTGAGGTGATTGGACAGGCATTGGCTTGGGAAATAACTAAGGTGTTCCTTACTACTGAATTTGAAGGGGGTAGGCACTTACGACGTTTGGAAAAAGTGAGTCGTTTAGAGGCGACTT
>CAZJMM010000212.1:0-2611 GCA_964547155.1 uncultured Dehalococcoidaceae bacterium
GGGGTAGTCATGCATAAAAAGGGTTCAGACTTGCATGAAGTCAGTCTAGAAGCATTCGCTGATCCTAAGTGCCTAGATATGGCTGAGGAATTCTTGGATGCCTATCTTGCTAACGATATCGCGTACTCTTACACAACGCCACCGAAAGAAG
Source organism: uncultured Dehalococcoidaceae bacterium (assembly GCA_964547155.1). Classification (GTDB taxonomy): domain Bacteria; phylum Chloroflexota; class Dehalococcoidia; order GIF9; family DYGU01; genus CAZJMM01. The sequence goes on from CAZJMM010000212.1 coordinate 152, forward strand.
GTTGGACTGATGATCTCAAGCATAGCGCTAGGGTGCAGATTGACTATTCCATAGATGCCTATAACAGCCTTCTTGACCGTCAGTATATCTCGGATGACGAGTATGATGCCGTAACCGACCCACTAGATGAAGCCCGCAAGGAGGATAACCCAGAGAATGTTCGGGCGTTACTTGTTGAGGCTGGAGTGCATATTATGTGCCAAATGTTTCAGCGCACCTGTAGTTGTATTGTAAAGGCAAAAGGAGAGGCTAGATAAGCCCATGCCAAGGAAAGAGAAGCCCATCTTTATTCATGAGGACGTCTACAAGGCTCTCCAAGAAGCCAAGTTGCACTATGAGGGAATCACCAAAACAAAAATGACCTGGAGCGCCTATCTTTATGCCCTTGCCTGCGGTGCACTGGCGATAAGTTCACTGATTGGCCTCAATATTAGATGCCCTACCTGCGGTGACAGCGGTACAGTCCTCTACTACAGCACGCGCCAAGAACCCAAGCAGGGCTAACATATAAAGCCCAGCACAGCCTTCTATGATATGCCCTTGACATATGTTTTACAATAAAAGTATCTGAAAGGGCGCTGGAGTCGACCGGTCCCCTTTTGGAAATACATAAGAGGCAAACAGATGGCTAGAACACAAGTAGTCTGCACTCCTATGTTCAAGTATCGCCGAAGCGCGCCTAAGACCGAATTTTTGGGCTGGGGTTTCACTGCCATCAGGAAAGAGTCGACTGAGGCCACTTCACCTAGACTCCTGGCCTACCGGAGTTGCATGGCTGGTGGCATGAGTGGGGTTTCCGGCTCACTGAAGGAGGTCCAGACCAAGTTCCGCGAAATGGCTCATTCCTGCAAGAGCAAGGTCGCCGGCGTTGTGAGTAGGCGGAAGAAGTAGAATCGGAGTGCCATTGTAGAGAGGGGGGCTCTAAGCCCCCCTCTTCATTTGCCACTTCCCTCTTGGCGGGGTATATTAAGATTATGGGTAGTTCACCACAAAGAATAGCATGGGTTACTGAACCAGAAGAGATTGAAGCTCGCCCTGGGGCCTTCTCCATCCAGCGAGCCGGCAACCAGTTCATAATTCAAGACCCCGAGGGCCAGGTGATCCGCAAGCGGGCTAACATTATTGCTGAAATCAGGAAAAGGTTTCCCGATGTGCCGCTGGCCAGGCTGGATGACGCCTCCTTTTCCTACTACGACTATTCTGCCATTGTCGAGATCTGAGTGAAAACCGAGTTCAGGACCGACAGCCGAACAATAATACTTCAAGGGAATGTAGAAAGACCGACAGACGGGGACTTAGAGCGCATCAACACTATTATTGACGAGTTATCAGCCAAACACGAGCATGAAGAGGGTAAAATAGTCTATCAGAGCTCGAAGCGCAGTCAATACAAGCAACTGTCTGTCAAATGGGTGTCTAAGCCAAAACTGGTGGAAGAGTAGCTATTGGGTCTGAAGACGGGCGTGGTAATCAAAATAGGTTATTTTCCAATCTTTTAGTTGTTCGGGCGTGACCTGCGGGTATCTCTGGCATACCTCCCTAATCAACTTCTCTCTTTCCCGAATCACCGCTCCGTGAGGGTCAGCAACATCGAAAGCCACAGGGATTCCATTGGCATACTCAGCCTCAATAGCGAAAGCCGTCGGTTTTACCTCCTCCTCTGGCTCAGCTGGTCTCTGAGGTTGTGTGATGTTTATCAGTTTCAGTTGCTTCTGCCTCGTGCCAGCCCATATTCTACTGAGCTTCTCACTCCAGAAAGAGGGGAGGGGATTGTCCAGCAGACCTTGCCACCTGATTGGCGGTGCCACGACATAGGTTTTCATCTTAATCTGCTGGCAGAGCTTGTGCTCAAGGCAGTCACGGCACTGCCCACAGATTGGGATCTCGGCAAACCTCTCCTCTGCCCTGCCCATCATGCCAGTCAGCTCGTCGCCCTGCTTTTTGCCAGCGAACTCCAAGAGATAGGGGGGGCGCTTGAAAAGGAAAGCAGCGAAAAAGGGCAAATAGCGACCGAGGGCAAGACGGGGAAAGAAGTAAGACAAAAGGAGGATCTGATTTCGCTGTCGGGGCAAACTGAGGAACTCAATGACGGTTTGCCTGTGGCGGGCATCCTCTATCGGGACCTGAATCCCGGCCTCGTCAATGAAAATGATGGCGTTCTCAATATCGGGGATGTCATTTATCTGCGGGGTAAGAAAATTGGGAGGCAGGAGACCCACCTTGTCCTCTGGCAGACCCACCGATGCTGGTATCAGGTTGTATTCCTTGGAGAACCTTTCCAATAAGTAATAAGCTAACCCGCTTTTGCCGGTGCCAACATCGCCAAAAATGACATAGGTTTTTTCGGGCACAATTATCTCAGACCAGCGATCTGGCTGTTCCGTGCTTTTCTCCCTGCCAAAGCTCTTGAGGAAATCGTCTATGTCCATTATACCAACTCGCTCAACTTTTGTCCTTTAC
>CAZJMM010000213.1:0-2606 GCA_964547155.1 uncultured Dehalococcoidaceae bacterium
TAGCGGAAAGTTCATTCGGTGAACTCAATCTAGAGGTTGTTTAGTAACCGTAATGTGTCATTGTGAGCGAAGCGAAGAATCTCCGAGATTCTTCGTCACCGAGCTTTGTCCGGCTCCTCAGAATGATATTAGTAAACAACTTCAATTAAGACGCTTTTATTCAAAAGATTTGTCAGTGTAAAATAGTAGTTATGGAACAAGGTCTACCTATATCAGTTTGCTGCAGACATAAATTCTTTTTGAAGGAGTTCTTATGACTATTAATACCGAACAAGAAGAGATTAAAAAGGCAGCGTGTACCTTCTGTTATGCCAATTGTGGAGTACTGGTACATGTTAAAGACGGCAAGGTAACGAAGATAGAGGCAAACCGCGAGAATCAATTAACTCATGGTCATGTCTGTGAAAGAGTTGGATATGCTATAAAGTGGCTATATCACCCAGACCAACTTATGTACCCGCTGAAAAGGGCGGGTAATCGTGGTGAAGGAAAATGGCAGCGGATAACATGGGACCAGGCACTGGATGAAATAACGGGAAGGTTAAGGGAAATAAAAGAAATATATGGGGCGGAGAGTCTAGTTGCTGCTGAGGGAACCTATAGAAGTGGTCCCTTTTGGATACGTTCCCGCTTCTGCAGTTTATTTGGCAATCCACAAAATGTTACTCACCCGGGAATTGTTTGTATGCTAAATTGTAACTCAATAGATATGGCAGTGATAGGGGGTGTCCTTTTTGCTCCTCACATAGCACGAACCAATTGCCTTGTACTGTGGGGACAGAATCCGGCGGAATCCTCTTCAAGAACAATGGCGTCAATGAAAAGACGAAGGGAGAAGGGAGACTATAAAGTCATAGTGATTGATCCCAGGCGAACGAGGCTCGCTGAAGCAGCCGACATCTGGCTACAGCTAAGACCGGGGACTGATTCTGCCCTAGCCCTAGGATGGCTGAATATTATCATAAATGAGGGGTTATATGATAAGGACTTTGTCGAAAAGTGGACCTTTGGCTTCGACAAGTTAGCCAAACGTGTTCAGGAGTACCCGCCGCAGAAAGTTGCTGAGATTACCGGGCTGCCGATAGATGAAATTATCAAATCCGCTAGAATGTATGCCACAGCTAAACCAGCTTGCATAAGCCGTGGTGTAGCCACTGACCAAATAGGCCGGAATGCAGCTCGGGTGGAACAAGCCAGGGTTGCCTTACGGGCTATAACCGGAAACCTCGATGTTGAAGGAGGAGACCTAATCACCGGTGTCGGGCCAGAAGTGCAAGGGAAAAGATTTATTCGAGAGTCACAACTCGAACTTCTTGATAAGCTTTCAGCAGCCCAGCGGCAGAAACAGCTCGGCGCTGATATGTATAAGCTTATGACTTGGGCTGGCTACGAGTTGACGGCAAAGCACTTTGAGAAGACTTACGGCATACCAGAGTCTTCAATGCACCGATTAGGTGTGGCTCCACGTCTGGTGTGGCAGGCTATTCTCAGTGGTGAACCCTACCCGGTCAAAGCCATGATTACCTGGGGCAGCAATCCCTTAATGTGGGCTGGCAATACTAAGCTGGTTTACCAAGCATTGAAGAGTCCCAATCTGGAAATGCATGTGGTCTGTGATTTCTGGTTAACCCCTACTGCTGAGCTTGCCGATTACATACTACCTGTTGCCAGTTGGCTGGAAAAACCTCTCTGTTCTACTTTCGAGGATTTCTCGGAAATAGTGTATGGAGGGGAGAGAGCCATCCCGCCCCTGGGGGAAAGGAAGGATGATTTTACTGTTTGGCGTGAACTTGGTATAAGACTTGGACAGGAGGAGTACTGGCCTTGGAAGAATCATGAAGAGTTGATTGAATACCAGCTCGGACCCTTAGGCATTAGCTATGAGCAATTTATAAATGCGGGCGGTATAAGGGGGGATACCAGAAAGTTCAACAGGTATGAACGAAATGGATTCCCCACCGCTACCGGTAAGGTTGAGCTGTATTCTACTGTGCTTGAGAAGCTGGGATATGACCCATTGCCATTCTATGAGGAACCTCCCGAAAGCCCGGTCAGCACTCCCGAGTTAACTGAACAGTATCCATTGATTTTGAACACTGGTGGCAGATTTATGCCCATGTTTCATTCAGAACACCGTCAGTGGGGGATCGGGATGCGTGAGAGGCACCCTGAACCTCTGGTGGACATTCATCCGGAAACTGCTCAAAAACTGGGCATAAGTAATGGCGATTGGGTATGGATTGAGACAAGGAGGGGAAGGATCAAGCAAAAAGCTCGTCTTAATGATGGTATCCTGCCCAATGTGGTTAACGTCGAAGCTAGTTGGTGGTTCCCTGAGACGCCTGGTGAGGAGCCTTCTCTCCACGGGTTATGGGAATCTAATGCTAATGTACTTACCCTCGATGAACCTGACCGCTGTGACCCACTTACTGGAGGCTGGTGTAATCGGGCACTGCTATGTAGAATTTACCGAGCATAGACCGGAAGAATATCTTGAAGAAGATTGCTCAATGGTTCGGCAAGCTGTACAGTCTTCAAGTGTCCGTTAACAAAAGTCCATTTCGTGTGATTGTCAATAAGAAAGCCAGGTATCTCAGTGAGGATAC
>CAZJMM010000214.1:0-2599 GCA_964547155.1 uncultured Dehalococcoidaceae bacterium
GTAAGCTTCGAATTATAAATTCATGATGGACATTAAGGTAGTAACACTACAAATACTCCTTCACCTTCTCAGCCAGTTTAGTGGTTATGCTCTTAACCGAGGTCAGTTCTTCTACAGAAGCGTCCTTTATGCCTTTAACCGAGCCGAACCTTTTTAGCAAAGCTTTTTTGCGTTTGGCACCGATGCCGGGGATGCTGTCCAGCACTGAAGTCAGTCCCGCTTTCTGGCGCTGTCTCTGGTGATAGCTCAAGGCAAAGCGGTGGGCTTCATCTCTGACTCTTTGGAGCAAATGAAGAGCCGGTGAGTTAGCGGGAATGTCCAATGGCTCAGAGGTGCCGGGAATAAAGACTTCTTCCTGTTCCTTAGCCAGACTGGCAGCTGAGATATGTTCAATCTCCAAGTCTCGTATCACTTCTAAGGCAGCATTAAGGTGTCCCTTGCCGCCATCAATGAGGATAAGGTCAGGGGTGATTGCCCAGCTGCCTTCGGCTGTGGCATGCCTCTGAAAGCGCCGCCTTAATACTTCCTGTATCATGGCGTAGTCATCAGCCCCGGCTACTGTCTTTATTCTGAAACGGCGGTAATGGGCTGGTTTCGGTAACCCTTTGTCAAAGACAACCATACTGCCTACAGCCAGAGCGCCGCCAATATTGGATATGTCATAGCCTTCTATCCTTTGCGGGATTCCAGGCAGCTTGAGCCTTCCGCGTAGCTCCTCTAAACTGTTCGCTATCTCGGGAAGGGTGGGGTGTTTCAATTTTGATAGCTCGAGCTGCTGCTGAGCATTTTTGGCTACCATATCAACTAACTGTTTTTTGGTGCCTTTCTGAGGTATTGCAAATCTCACGGTGCCTTTTCTGAGGGTCTTCAGCCATTGGCGGATAGTAGCCTGGTCATCTATTGGGTACTGGAGCAGTATTAAGGGCGGTATTGACTGGGCTGAGGCATAATATTGCTTGATAAAACTGGTCATTATTTGACCTGGATTTTCCTGAAGTACGCCCTCGAGAGTAAAGGAGTCGCGACCGATGAGCTTGCCGTTGCGAATGAAGAAAATCTGGACGCAGGCTTGGTCTCGGGCTTGAGCCAGGGCAATAGCATCCTGGTTGCCACTGGTGATGACAGCAATCCTTTGTGCCTCAATAACGTGTTCCACAGCCTGAATCTGGTCACGAAGCAAAGCCGCTTTTTCAAACTGAAGTTGATGGGAGGCAGCTTTCATCTTACGTTTGAGCTCGGCGAGAACGAGTTCCTCTTTTCCTTCCAAAAAGAGGATGACCTGGTTTATTACTTCAGCATAATCTTCTTTAATGACGACGCCGATGCAGGGTCCAAGGCAACGCTGGATATGGAAGTCGAGGCAGGGTCGTGATTCTTTAGTGGTGATTGCTTTGCTGCAGGAGCGGAAGGGGAAGATTTTCTTAATTAGTCTGAGGGTCTGGCGTACTGAGCCAGCGCTGGCAAAAGGACCAAAATAGCGGCTGCCGTCTTTGATGAAGCGGCGAGTGACATAAATCCGCGGGTAATCTTCTTCTAAAGTTATCCTCAGATAAGGAAAGGTCTTGTCGTCTTTAAGGCGCACATTGTACCTGGGGCGATATTTCTTAATGAGGTTCAACTCCAGGATAAGGGCTTCTTGCTCGGAGTCGGTGGCTATAAACTCAACATCCTCTATTCTGGTGACCAGGCGCTGAATTTTTGTTGGTAAGTTATAAGGAGCAGTGAAGTAAGACCTGATTCTATTGCGCAGGTTGGCAGCTTTACCGACATAAAGGACATTATTGTGGGCGTCTTTAAATAAATAGACGCCGGGTTTGCTCGGTGCTGCTTTTACTGAAAGAATTTTTGTCTGCAAGGCAACATAGATTGTAGCACTCTAAACTTAACTAGGGCAAAAAGCGTTTCTCTTGTTGGACAGTTTAGTGAGAAATATTTCAAAAAATCTTCAAAATCATACTTTTTGGTGATTGTAGTTTGCAATTATTATGTTAAAATGTAGTCTGCCATGCTGAAAGAAGAGTTAGACAATTTTTTCATTTATTTAGCTAAAGAAAAAGGATTCACCCGTAATACCCTCGCCGCTTACAGAAACGATATCGGTCAATTTGGAGATTTTATTGTTGCTGTAAATGCTCCTCAAGATAGTCCTGTACCGAAAAAACTGAATTTGACTGCTCGACTCATCTCTGACTACAGGCAGAAGCTGATAGAAAAGAGGTACCGAGCGGCAACATTAGCCCGTAAGATGGCAGCTACCAAGTGCTTTATCAAGTTCCTGTTCAGGTCAGACAAGTTACCTGAGGAAATGGAGAAGAGCTTAGCTGTAAGTCATGTCCCGAGACACACGCCAAAGCCCCTCTCTATTTCTGAAATAAAGCGGTTGCTAGCAGAGCCGGCGAAACAGTCTTCGGCTGAAGCCAAAAGAGATAAAGCTATGCTGGAATTGCTCTATGCCACCGGTCTGCAAGCGAGCGAGCTGATGTCTTTGAACCTGGGTGATGTTGACCTGAAGAAGGGTCTAGTGCATTGCCGAGGTAAGCGTGCTCGAAATAGGAGCATATCTATCGATGCCTCAGTAACAAAAGTGGTTAAAGACTAC
>CAZJMM010000215.1:0-2593 GCA_964547155.1 uncultured Dehalococcoidaceae bacterium
CAGCTCCCGCGAAGAACATGCTACCAAAAGATCTTAATCGGGAGCAACAATCGTATCATTATCCGATAAAAGCCCTGTTATGGGCAAAGCATTTGCCCCAACAAAGGTTCACCAGCAATCCCGACTACATGAAAGATAGCAAGACAGAGGGGGTTAGTCAAATCAGACAATGCGGGCCAGTTGAAAGAAAGAATATGAATCATTTGTTTACTAATTAAGGTAAGACTATAATAACGAGAGGAAGCACAAGAGTCGGCTGAACAGAAGTTTGATGAATGCATTGCAGCAGAGAGTCTCCTGAAATATTGGAGGAGACCCAAAGGTGAGCGTAGAACCGGTAACTGCAGTATTATGTCAGTATAAAGGATCGAGCTTATGAGGATAGTGCAGGTATCCGTAGGTAGTGTTAGGATGCCCCCCAAAGAGGGAAGCGCTCCCCTGCAAGTAATATTCAATATCTCGAAGCAGTTGGCAAAGATGGGGCATGAAGTGATTATCTTAGATAGAAAGTATTCCAAAAACGACCCTCCTATCGAGACTATTGACGAACTCAAGATAGTTAGATTGAACTCAGCGCAGGTTGGAATTCCCAGGTCTTTCCGAATACCGCGATTTGTCCGCTTCGTCCTAGCTGAGCTTAATGCCCTATTATTCGCACTAAAGGTAAGTACATACCTGAAAAGGAATAGCGGGAACATTGATGTTTTACATTTGAACTTGACTTCGCTGGACATAATCTTAAGCATTTCAAATACGAAGCTTCGGGGCAAAATGTTTTATACCTCGCAGGTAGGTCACTGGACATTGGCCTCAAAGGGGTTAAACCTATTTGAAAGAATTTACCTATTTCTTGATTCATATCTGATGAGGCGAGTCAAAAGGGTAATTGCAGTGAACGAGTCAGCAAAAGAAAGCTTTATATCTATAGGCAAAGTTAAGGCGGAGAATGTCGCTGTGGTGCCCAATGGGATAGATACTGACTTTTTCAACCCTTCTATTGATGTGGAAGAGACTGCAGAGAGATATGGAATAGAGGGGAAAATGACGGTTTTGTTCGTTGGTCGGCTAGCCGAGATCAAAGGGGTTGAATATCTTGTAAAGGCAGCCGATATAATTGTGAACGACCTCGACCGTAAGGATACCTTATTCTTGTTAGTAGGTCCGCTTAAATTCGACGCTGTGGAGAAGCCAATTAATATGGAGGAAATGCTCGGTTACATTAGACAGCACCAACTGGAGAGTAATCTTATTTTTACCGGCGCCCTTCCCCTGGAAGAAGTCAAGAGGTTATATGTGGCTTCTGATATATTCGTGCTCCCCTCACTAGCTGAAGGCGACCCTCTGGTAGTAGTGGAGGCTATGGCATCGGGTACGCCGATAGTTGGCACAAAAGTGGGCGGTATCCCCCAAAAAGTGAGAGACGGGTGGAATGGATTCCTCATCGATCCTGAAAATGAACGGCAGTTGGCTGATAAGATAAAATATCTAATAGACAACCCTGAGGAGAGAAAAAGGATGGGGGTAAACTCCCGGCGATACGCCGAAGAAGAATTCGACTGGAGCAAGGTGGCTGAGAGATTATCGCTGGTTTACCAAACAAATCAGCACATTACTCACCAACGAGCGAATCCAAATGAGGAAACCTCAACACAATAGATACGTCTAAGGAAAGGAACGACATGATCAACTTGTTGGCCCTTGTGCTTGCGAAGAAGCGGGCAAAAGGGGAAAGACAGCGCCTGACGCAGGGTGCACCCCTGCCGCTCTAGGTAGGATGTCGTAGAAAAAAGATACAACTCTTCTGCTATGGACGTCGACAAAGAGAAAACTGAAATAGCCAAGAGCTTTTGGCAGAAACACCAAAACAAGTGGTAGAATGAGAGGAACAAAATAGTCAGCTTCTTAGTTCCTGCTGTTAGTAAAGGAGCAGGCGAAAAGGAGATGAAAGCACTTTACGTTAGGTGTGCCCGTGGCGCTTTGACTAAGATGTTGTGGGAAAAAGGATACAACTCGTTTGACATAGACATCGACGAGGAGAAAATAGAGTATGACCAGAAGCACTTCTCTACTAAGACATTGAGTTTTCACATACAAGATGCCACCAAGCTAGAGTTTCCCGATAGATTTTTTGACCTCGTCCTCTGCCTTCAAGTCATTGAGCAGAACATTGATGGAGAATGTAGAAAAGAGGAGCATCAGTGAAACAATACGATTACCCAAGAAACAGGTTAAGATTCTCTGTAGTTATCCCGGTATTTAATGAAGAGGAGAACCTTGAGCTCCTCCACACTCGTCTGACAAAGGTGATGAGGGATTTAGGGGAGAATTACGAGGTAATCTTTGTTGACGATGGCAGTACAGATGGTTCGTTTCAGGTTTTGAAGAGGCTGCGTCAAGAGGACAACAATGTTAAGGTCATAAGATTTACCAAGAATTTTGGACAGCACCCGGCAGTGACGGCGGGCTTTGATTTCGCTCAGGGTGAAGTAGTAATCACCTTAGATGCAGACCTACAGAACCCCCCTGAAGAGATACCAAAGGGTGCTGTGCCAGGACATGGTATCCACTCCAGGGGCCTAACTTGACGGATACT
>CAZJMM010000216.1:0-2585 GCA_964547155.1 uncultured Dehalococcoidaceae bacterium
TGCATGCATAAGGCACGCCGCAAACGTTCATCCTGAGCCAGGATCAAACCCTCTGGTAAAAACCTTCCTTCCACTATCCAGTTGTTAAGGTGCTCAAGACATGAAGGCAAACTCAACTAATATTCCTATAAAGAATATTTAGCGAATTTGCTAAAACATATTATCACAAAACCTTTGTTTCTTGTCAAGGGCTTGTAGCAGATTTCAAAAATAATTCTAAAATAGTCCCTTGACTCATTAAAATTATGGTAAAATGAGCCGAAATTATTGACAAGTGGTTCAGAAAATGAGCGTCTCGTTAGTCAATCAGGAAGAGAAGAGATTAAATGTAGAAGCGGTGACTTGGGGGAAGTTGACCTGGTTCTATATTGAAAAGCCCTCCCAGAACGAAGTCGATTATCTGGCTCAGAATTTCCCCTTCCATCCCCTTAACCTGGACGACGTCATAAGTCGGGTACAGCGACCTAAAATTGACGAATATGATGACCACCTTTTTATCGTTCTCCATTTTCCCGTATTTGATAAAGAAAATAGAGTAACAACCCCAAGTGAAGTTGATATTTTTGTCAGTGAAAATTATTTGGTTACGATTCATAAATCTGCTGATTTAAAACCACTGGCTAAATTCTTTAATGAATGCCAAATTGATGAGGGTACCAAGCAAGCCTATATGAGCCGGAGCTCAAGCTATCTCCTTTATCATATGTTGGACAGACTGGTGAACTACTGCTTCCCCATTTTGAATAAAGTCATAGACAATATGGAGAAGGTGGAGGACCTTATTTTTGCTCGACCAGTCCCGGAAACGGTACGGGAAATTGCCCTCCTCCGTCGTGACCTTATTTCTTTCCGCCGTGTCATCCATCCCCAGATAAGTGTAATCGAAGCCTTGGAACATGAGGAGTACCCCTTCTTTAAGGAAGAGCAAGAAGTGTATTTTGGTGATATTGCTGACCATGTCCGCAAGATCTGGGACGGTCTCGAAGACTCCAAGGAGGTTGTTGACGGCATGGTTGATACCAGTAACTGGCTGACCTCTCATCGAATCCAGGAGGTGATGCGGGTACTAACCATTGTCATGGCTATTATGGCACCGGCTACTCTTCTTGCCAGTATTTATGGCATGAACATAGCCTTGCCTGGCGGTGTTAATGTAGGCAGTCTTCTTCCTTTAATTTTGATACTTTTTATCATGCTTCTAATAGCTGTGGCAATGCTCTACTTCTTCCGCCGCCGCCGATGGCTTTGATATTTCATATTGACAAAGCGTTTCCAAGGCTGAAGCTTCTGTAATGACTGTTTCTTACCGATTTGTAGTCGTTGCTACCCTCTTTGTTACCTGCCTTATCACTGCTAACATCATTATTGTCAAACAGATAAGCATTGGTAACTTAGTTTTACCAGCGGCGATAATTATTTTTCCTTTGAGCTATATTTTTGGCGATATCCTGACTGAAGTCTATGGCTTCCAGCAGGCACGTCGGATAATATGGTTAGGCTTTCTATGTAATTTGGTAGCTGTGGTGGCTATTTGGGTTGGCAAATTATTACCGTCGGCGCCAGTGTTTGAAGCTCAGCAGGCTTATGAGCGTATACTGGGAAGTACCCCTCGTTTCTTGGTAGCTTCTTTTGTTGCTTATTTAGCCGGAGAATTTGCTAATTCTTTTGTCTTGGCTAAAATGAAAGTAAAAACTAAAGGGCGCTGGTTGTGGATGAGGACTATAGGTTCGACCTTGGTAGGGCAAGGAGTGGATACCTTTATTGTTTTGTCTATCGCTTTCCTGGGCGTGCTGCCGCTTTCGGTTTTAGGTATTATGATATTGAGTCATTGGCTTCTAAAAACAGTCTACGAAGTATTAGCGACACCCTTCACCTACATTGTTGTTAACTACCTCAAGAAAAAAGAAGGTATCGATGTTTATGATTACACTACTAATTTCAACCCTCTCCATATGGTATAGTTGAGAATCCCTGCAAGTCTGGGGTGAATATGGAACCCAAATTTATTGTCGATAACAATGCGGGTAAGCTGGCAAAGTGGTTAAGAATAATGGGCTATGACACACTCTTATTCAAGGGGGAAGACGATGGCAGAATGATAACCATTGCCCTCGCAGAAGGTAGGGTAATTCTGACCAAGGACACTCAGGTTTTGAAAAGGCGGGTTGTTACCACTGGTAGGTTGAAAGTGGTCTTTATAGAAGATGATGACCCCAAAGCACAGCTTCAGCAGATAGTAAAAGAGTTTGGTTTAGGGTGTTTTAAGCCCTTCTCTCTCTGCCTTGAATGTAACGAGACCTTGCTAACCAGAAACAAGGAAGAGGTGCACAATTTAGTGCCTCCTTATGTTTTCAAGACCCAAAATCAGTATATGGAGTGCCCGAAATGTCATCGTATTTACTGGCGAGGGACACACTGGCAAGCCATGGCTAAGAAATTACAGGAAATTTGTGAAGGTGCTAAATGACTGAAGCTGCTTTCATATACGACATAATTTTATCAAAGCATGTTCTTAGGGAAGACCATCCCTTACGTCCGTTTCGGCTTCAATATGCCTATGAACTTCTTGATGCTTATGGTGCCTT
>CAZJMM010000217.1:0-2562 GCA_964547155.1 uncultured Dehalococcoidaceae bacterium
ATTAAGGCGACTTCTAACCATCCTTTCCTCGTCCTCAAGAGAAACGGACGAGGCAGAGTCAATGAGTTAGTCTGGAAGGAGCTAAAGGATATTTCACCAGGAGACGAAATCGTTGTTTCCAAGCAATTAGCACCAGGCAAATCAAAAAAGTTAAATTACAACAAAGTCAAGAGAGGTCAGGTGGGTTTTCCCTTACCAGACAGCTCCGAGGGTAGAACAGTTTTGCTAGACGGTGGCACGGCAGTCCTTACTATGTCCAAAGAGGAAGAATATCGAGACTTTTTGGTGGGCAACGAGTATTTCGCAATGGAAAAAGTAAAAGAGATAGAATTGGTAGGGAAAGAGCCGACCCTTGATTTAAGGGTAGAAGACGAACATAACTTTATTGCCAATGGTATTGTTGTCCACAATACCGGCATACAGCGTTCTGGTGCCACGCCCTGCGGTGCTTCCACAACCACCGCGCCAGCAGGCAAAGTCAAGCCGGGCAAGGAGCAGTTTCGGAAAGACCTGACTTCAATAGTAGCAGCTCATCACATTCCCTATGTAGCCCAGGCGTCAATATCCCACTGGAAAGACCTGGTAAACAAGGCAGAGAAAGCATTCAAAGCCGATGGTCCAGCATTCATTAACATACTTGTTCCCTGCCATCGGGGATGGCGCTATCCAATGGAAAAGACAGTAGAGATTTCCAAATTGGCAGTAGACACAGGATTCTGGCCTCTCTTTGAAGTGGAGAACGGAGTCTGGCGGATAACGATTCGTCCCAAAGAGAAAAAACCGATTATGGAATGGATAAAGAGTCAGGGACGATATAGCCATCTTCTGAAAGAAGAGAATAAGGAATTTCTGGAAAGAATACAAAAGGAAGTAGACGACTACTGGAAATATCTGGAAAATATGTGCAAAGCCACCCAACCCCAACAATAATATGCTATAATATATAGTATGAAAAATGGGGACTGTCCCCCTCATTAAAGGGGACTGTACCCATTTTGGGGAAGCATAAGCAGGAAAACAAGGGACTGTCTTCTTGTTTTGAAAGAAAAATGGGGACTGTCCCTCTAAAAGGAAAGGGACTGTCCCCATTTTTTAGAAGAATGTGAAGATTAACATACGGTTCCCCGGTAGCTCAATGGTGGAGCATCCGGCTGTCTTTGGCAGCTTTCCCAAGCAATTGGGATTGAAAAAGTGGGTGAATTCAGGGAAGCCTGTACTCTAAACCCCACGGGGTCTAGGGATGGTAATCCTGAGCCAAGTCCCCGATAATGTATCGGGGAAAGGTGCAGAGACTATCCTTGAAAGAGGAGTACTATAAACCAAGTTAGGTTTATGGGAAGCGCTCACTACCCCGGAGAAGAACTGTCTTTGCGGGGTAAAGAGATAGTCCGAGCCTTATGGAAACATAGGGGATACTCGTAACCGGAGGGTTGTAGGTTCGAGTCCTACCCGGGGAGCCAGACTTGACGCCCAGACGAATTTGGGCTTAAATAGGTTAACGCCTCGCTGTTTTCAGTGAGACGTTTTCCATTTATAGGCTCATTGGATATGGGACATATATGGAATTAAATGTGAATTAAGCGGCAGGTTTCGCTGCGCGTATAAACCCGATGGTCAGGAAACAATCTTCCAGTTGTTTGATTTCCACAAAGCCAACCTCCTGCAGTAATTTTGGCATATCTTCAATTCCAAACTTAACACCGCGCAGATATTGATGCAGTATAAGATGCGGTGCAAGTAGGGTAAGAAATCGTTTACGGAAGGATGTTCCGGGACGTATCATATCGGCAATTAACAATCGCCCGCCCGGTTTGAGTACGCGTTTGATTTCAGCCAGTCCTTTAACCTGTACATGTTCAGGCAGATGGTGCATCATGAGGCTGGAGGTAACTGCGTCGAAAGTCCCATCGGGAAATGGAAGGGATTCTATCACTCCCACGCGGAAATCTATTTCTAGCCGGGCGCGGCCGGCTTTCCGACGGGCAACAGCAATCATCTCCGGTGAGGGGTCAATGCCTGATGCTCTTCCATTTTTTCCTACACGAAGTTTAGCTGGGATGGTCACACCGCCAGTGCCACAGCCGACATCAAGAACATTTTCACCCGGCTGAAGCAGGGCATTACGTACAGTCAGGTCGCGCAGTCGGCGGGCACGACCGAGAGTCATGATATTTGCTGATACGTCATAAAATAAAGCCCAGCGTATCAGGCGTCCTTCTGTTTGAGCCGGGGATTCGGGGTCATGTGTATGGGTGTGCAGATCAATTAACCGGTGTATACCAAAGTATAAACCAACAAGTGCGGTAGTTACTATGCCCATAATTACTATATGGCTTGGCATTTGAGCAATCAACCATCTTACGCCAAAGTATAAACCAACAAGTGCGATTACTACATGTGCAATTACTACACCAATAATCACTATTTTCATTTTTTCGTGCATCATAGCTTTACCCTCCTTTTTTACTTTAATTTTTGTTGTTTCCTTGAATCAAGATTTCTTGTCCAAAAAACTTGATGTGATTTTCTTATGTAATCGCAGGAATTCCTCTAGTTCACTAT
>CAZJMM010000218.1:0-2552 GCA_964547155.1 uncultured Dehalococcoidaceae bacterium
TTACTTCTCGGCTCCAGTCATAAATAGCCCCCATACTCTTAAGCTGGCGACGCATATTTTCTATATTTTCCATAGTCCAGGTATGAGGGTGGATGCCATGACTTATAGCGGCGTTCTCTGCTGGTAACCCGAAGGCATCAAAGCCCATGGGGTGAAGCACATTATATCCTTGCATCCGCTTGAACCGGGCATAAACATCGGAAGGTGCCATGGCATACCAATGCCCAATATGAAGATCGCCAGAGGTGTATGGGAACATGGTTAAATCATAAAACTTGGGGCGACTGCTGTCTTCGGTAACCTCATAAATCCGGTCAGTCGCCCATCTTTCTTGCCATTTCTTTTCAATTTCCTGAGGGTTGTATTGGAGAGACATATCCTTGCTTGAAAGCCCGACTTCTCTTGTAGCCTAACTAAAAGGCTCTCCGCCTAAAAGTCTCAAGGCAGAAGAGCCAATGTCAAAATTCTTTTCACCCAGCAGATTATACTAAACCCAACTTGCAGATGCAATTGCTTAGCTACTACGTCCTAAGAGTACAGAGTATAGACATCACCTTTCAAATGTAGTAGACTTTTGTCAATCTCATATGTGATAAGGTCTATTGGCACGAGGAAATGCCATCTTATCCTGCTACATCGGAATCGTGAATTTCGTACCTCACTCGGAGGAAGGGAGGTGATGCCAGAGTTATAATTTTATCTACTTTAGCCCAAGCTTATGCAATTAAACCAAAATAAGCCAAACGGAAAGATTTAGGAGGTAGAATGAAACGTTTATTCTGCTATGTCTTGGTTGGGCTGGTACTGGTCAGCCTAGTGTTAGGAGGTTGTGCTCAGAAGCCGACCAAGGTTCGAGTTGCTACCGATGCCACTTGGCCCCCCTTTGAGTATGTCAATGAACAAACTAAGGCTATCGAAGGGTTTGACATTGACCTGTTAAAAGCCATTGCCGAGAAAGAAGGTCTTGAAATTGAGTTTATCAATGTAGGTTTTGACCCACTTTTAGCGGGGATTGCACAATGCCAGTATGATGCGGCTATCTCGTCCATCACTATTACTGAAGAGCGCAAGCAAGAGATGCTCTTCTCTGACCCTTATTTCGAAGCTGGGCAGATTGTTACGGTGCGCAAAGACAACACAGACATTAAGAGTAAGGATAATCTGGCGGGCAAGGTTGCCGGTGCTCAAATTGGCACTACTGGTGCTATGGAAGTACAGAAGATAACCGGCGCTACTCTCAGGACGTATGATGACATTGGTCTGGCTTACCAGGATTTGATGAATGGACAGATTGATGCCGTGGTTGCCGACAATCCCTTGGCGCTGGGGTATGTAGGCAAAAATCCCGATAAACTGAAAACAGCTGGTGCAGTCTTTACTGAAGAAAACTATGGGATTGCGGTCTGCGAGACCAATCCAGAATTGCTGGCTAAAATCAACCGAGGTTTGAAAGCAGTCAAGGATGCAGGCTTAATCGAACAGCTGTCTCAGAAATGGCTTGCGGGGCAATAAATAAGCTGAATTCAAGTTTGTGAGGCTTCCATATGGAAGCCTCACAAACTTATTCGGAGAGGTTCTATGGAAGGACAGCCTAAACTGGTGCCTAATGAAAAAGAGCTGACTCGTATCCCTGGCGCTGAACCCAGCACACGCATTGACCCCTGGTGGTGGCTGGTGGTGGCGGTGGTTGCCTTAGTAGTAATTCTAACCACGACGAAGCCTGACCCCTTCGGGCGCATTTTGCTTTTTGTGCGTGATGGCATAGTTGTGACTGTTTCCATCACGATTGCCTCCTTTGTGTTCATTTTAATAGTAGGTATGGTTGGGGGTCTGGGGCGATTGGCACGGAATCGATTCATCCGTGGCATTTCAACTCTTTACGTTGAAATAGTCAGGGGTATCCCTCTTTTGGTGCAGTTAATCTGGTGGTATTTTGCCTTTCCCGTAGTTATCCAGCAGATTGGGCGATGGCTTGACATCCCGGCTATGGCTAACTATCAAGCCAATGCCATCTTTACCGCTATTGCTGGCTTGGTTTTTTGCTATGGGGCTTATATGACCGAGATTTACCGTGCTGGCATTCAGAGTATCCCCAAGGGGCAGACAGAAGCTGCCCGCAGTCTCGGCATGAGCTATTTTCAAGCCATGCGTTATGTCGTTTTGCCCCAGGCTGTCCGTGTAATTCTACCGCCGGTGGGCAATGAGTTTATCGCTCTTCTCAAAGACTCATCCCTTGTCAGTGTGGTGGCGGTGGCTGATTTGACCCGTCGAGGTCGTGAGTTTATGGCAGCACATTTCAACCCTATTGAAGTGTGGGCAATGGTTGCCTTGTTATATTTGGTGATGACCCTATTTTCAGCGCGTATAGTAGCCTGGATTGAGAAAAGGACCCGCTTTGAAAGATGAATATTTCGGAACCTATTATCAAAATCGAGCGTGTTCATAAGCACTTTGGCAGAGTCCATGCGCTGCGAGGAGTAACCATGGATGTGCAGAAAGGGGAGGTGGTAGTAATTGTCGGTCCTTCTGGCTCAGGTAAATCTACCCTGCTC
>CAZJMM010000219.1:0-2538 GCA_964547155.1 uncultured Dehalococcoidaceae bacterium
TGCTCTCGATAAGGGGACTCAACTATATTGCTGTGGCCGGGTTACTGGCAGAACTTGGCTGTTTCAAGCCACCGATGAACCCTAGTACAAAGCTGACAGAGAATACCCCTGCGCCTGTTCCTTCCAGGAAAATGGCGAAAGCTATCAATCTTCCCCAAGAAGTCTGCCTTTCCAGTGCCATCGGTTATACCTCCGCTATCTTGATAAATAATATACAGAAGGGTCTGTACCGAGTTCAGAGTGAATTTGAACACCACCCCTGTTTTTGATCAACTGCGATACCTCACTATAAGGATCGTCGAGGTCCCCGAAGTACCTTGCTTTAGCCATACAATTAGCAACACAGGCCGGCTCCAAGCCCTTCTCAATTCTTGGCAGGCAGAAATCGCATTTTTCTACCACGCCAGTATGGTGACGTTGATAGCCAGCTTTTTCATACGGAGTAAGCCCTTGTCCCGGGAAGTACTCCCTCTCTTGGGAATAGAAACTGCGTGCCCCATAGGGGCATGCAATAACGCAGGTCTCACAGCCCATGCACTTTTTCTGATCTATGGTTACAATCCCATCGGGCCTTCTTACACTAGCTTTTGTCGGGCACACCTCAACGCATACCGGGGTGCGGCAGTGCATGCAGAGTAGCGGCAAAGGCGTCTTCCTGACAGTGGGGTAGTGCCCGGACTCGTAGAAGAGTACACGCGACCAGAGTATCCCAGGTGGAGTGGCGTTTTCAGCCTTACAAAATATCTGGCAGCCGCGGCAGCCGATACATCTCTTCAGGTCAATGACCATGCCGTACCTCATTTTCGTACTCCTAAACTTTCTTAGTTACTTTCACCTTTACGCACAAGTCGAGGTTAAAGCTAACTGTGTCTATGTAGTCCCAGCTTAAGGGGATTAGCCACTCAGGGCAGACTCCCTTACCACGTTTACTGGCTATAGGTAGATGCTTCGACCAGTGCCCGCCTCCGCTGGCATAAGCAATCACTTCGGGGTGAATAGCTTCTGTTAATGAGGCTCTAGCCTCTATTTTGTTTCCCGTTCCCGCTGATTCAAGCACCACCCAGTCCCCGTCTTTGATCCCCTTTTTCTTAGCAGTCTCTGCATTCATGGCAATACTATAAATATGGGGGTCCATTCTGGAGACCTCGTCCAGCCATGGGTTATTGTATGTAGATGTAAAGGTATGAATCGGCGTCCTGTAATATATTCCATACAAATCATAATCGGGACGTTTTTCCTCGTATGAGGCGCAAGGCTTCCAATCAGGTAGCGGCTGGAAGTCCGATGTATCAAAACCGGGGATACCATACTCTTTCTTAATTTGCTCAATTTGCTCTCCAACCGTTTTGAAGTGCTCGAAGTAAATTGGCACCCGAGCTTTTACAAATGGCCTCCAATAGACCTCTTCCGCCTTCTTAGGCCATTTTATGAGGCCGTTTTCCTTAAACCAGTCAAGCCCGTGCTCAGGTCCGAAGTATCCTTTCAGTCTGCGGTCAACCATCTCCTCCCAGGTGTACTTTTGTGCCGGATTAAGAGTATAAGGCTCTTTGAGATGGTAAACAACGTTCATCTGGCGATACACATCGCCTAATATGCCTAATCTTTCTGCCAGCTCAAGGAGAACTTTTTGTGCCGGTCTTCGTTCGAACATAGGTTTAACCACCGGCTGCCTTATGTGCCAGGCCCATTCATCTACCGGTGTTATGCTGCTCTCCCAGTCAACACGCATGTCGAGGCGTTCCAAATAGCAGGTGTCAGGTAGAACAATGTCCGAAAACTCGGTTGACTCATCCAGATAAAGGCTAAAAGACACAGTGAAGATGTCCTCTTTAAGTGCCTTTTCTAAGACCCTGGGATCAGCAACACCCATCATGTAATTACCAGCCATATGCATAAGGAATTCTGCTTTGTAGGGTATCTTGTACTTCTCACGCTCAGTTATACTCAAAGGAGCCAGAGGAGATATTCCCGCAGTCGGCACGAGGTCAGCCATTCCAAGCGTCTCTGGCTTCTTTGGCTCACTTACAGGCCAAGGGATATGTGCAGCCTCCCATAGTCCTGCCTTGAGCAGTCCATCAGGGCCTTCGCTCGGGCTATAGGAAGGCTGACCTGTGTCAGGATACCCTAGACATCGGGAATTCATCCCCAAGCCGCCACCGGGCACGTTATTAGACCCGACTATCTCCTGCAAAACCTCAAGTGCCATATTGTTCAGTGCAGAATGCCTATGTGCGGAGACTCCTCTGAACCATCCTACAGCGACTGGCCTATAGGGCAACACCTTTCCATCAATGACTATGGTGCTTCCTATCCGGGCTGCCTCCCCGAATTCCTTAGCCAACCGACGTATCGTCTCCGCCGGGATGGAAGTTATTTGGGAAGCCATTTCCGGTGTATACCTCTTAACATGCTCTTTTAGCAGAGAAAAGGCTGTAGAAGCTGTAGCACCTTGAACCGAGTAGCTACCCTCTATAGCGACATCCTTAATAGTAGGATCGTCATAAGTTTTAGCACACCCATCGATAATGTCCCACATTA
>CAZJMM010000220.1:0-2504 GCA_964547155.1 uncultured Dehalococcoidaceae bacterium
TCTTAAAGATAGAAACGGAGAAAATTGAGTGGGATATTGAGGCTGAAGCTTCGGGCTTCCTACACATTCTAGTTGAAGAAGACAGCAAGGCACCAGTGGGCAGAGTTGTTGGTCTCATCGCTGAAACTAAAGAGGAATTAGAGACACTCAAAAAGGAGCCGCCAAGGCAAATATTTACTACTGTTGGCGAGGCTGAAAAAATGCCTGCCGAAGTTAGTGGAGCCGAGCCTAAGCCACGAGAGCATATCCGAATATCCCCAGTGGCACGCAAGACGGCAGAGGAACACATGATAGATATAACCAAAATAGTCGGTACCGGTCCAGGGGGAAGGATTGTGATGGAGGATATTGAGAAGGCGTTAGCAACCAAGGAAAAGGCAGAGGTACCCTCCGAGGTCTACCAAGGTAAAAGGGTAAAAGCTTCCATTCCTCTCAAGGGGATGAGGCGGGTGATTGCCGAGCATATGCACCGAAGCCTGGCTGAATCGGCTCAGGTAACCACTATGGGTGAGATAGACATGACCGAGCTAATAAACTTACGAAAAGGTCTCCTTGCCCGTGAAGATGTTATCGGTACCAGAATCACCTACACCGATATATTTGTGTTCATAGTGGCTAAGGTACTAAAAGAGAAACCAATGGTCAATTCCAGCCTACTCGGGAATGAGATTAAGATATGGGAAGATATAAACATTGGTGTTGCCGTGGCGCTGGAAGAAGGCTTGATTGTCCCGGTGATAAAAAATGCCGACCAGAAATCCATTGTAGAGATAAGTAAGAGCGTAAGGACACTGACGGAGAAGGCGAGGAAGGGAAAACTGCTGCCCGATGATGTTACAGGGGGTACATTCACCATTACTAACCTGGGGGCAGCTGGTGCCGGCTGGCGTTTTGAGACGGCGATAATAAATCAGCCCGAGGTAGCGATTTTGGGAACCGGAGGCATTGCCGACAGGGCCGTGGTCAGAGATAGTCAAATTGTAATCAGACCTATCATGACATATAGTCTCACTTACGACCACAGGGTGATTGACGGTGCCCTTGCCGTCCAGTTCATGACAAGGGTAATCGAGCTGCTGGAAACCCCGGGACTTGTCTTGCCCTAATAAGGAGTCGGAAGCACTCTGGGAGGCAGCAAAGGATATTAGCGGGGAAATAATACATTTCATATCTCAAAATAGATAGGTTGCCAGGGGGATTTCACAATGCTATGTGTTGTGTACTGGCTTGGCTTGGTTGGCTATAAGGAAGCCTATCACCTGCAGAGGAAACTCCTCCGACAGAGATTTGACGGTGAGATAAAGGATACCATTCTGCTTCTAGAACACCTCCCCACTATTACCATCGGCAAATCGGGAAAACTGGAGAATGTCCTGGTTTCTCAGGCGCAGCTAGCCGAAGAGGGTATATCCTTATTCTTTACCGATAGGGGAGGCGATGTTACCTATCATGGTCCTGGTCAATTAGTTGCTTATCCTATTATTGACTTGAGGCAAAGGGGGAGAGATATTCACCAATATGTGCATGACCTTGAGGAGGTAGTTATAAGGACATTAAGCAGTTTTTCTATAGGTGCTGATAGAGATGACAGCCACGCCGGGGTCTGGGTGAAAGGAGAAGAGATAGCTGCCATTGGGCTGAGCATAAAAAGATGGATTACTATGCACGGAATTGCTCTTAATGTAAATCCGAAGTTAGAGCATTTTTCGTTCATAAATCCCTGTGGTTTCTCCAACAGAAGGGCAACATCCATCTCCAAGCTTCTTTCTCAGAACGTACCGATGGAAGAAGTAATGCACCGGTTAATCGTCCATTTCTCGGATGTTTTTAATGTCCACATAGAGTGGGACTCGGGCATATTAGTCGGGAGCTGTCCATGAAGGGAAGATTGCCAGCTTGGTTCAGACAGAAGCTCCCCAAACCTGAAACTATGGTAACCATGGAAGGGCTCCTGAAGAGCCTGAGTCTGAACACTATTTGCCAAAGTGCTCTTTGTCCTAACATTGGTCAATGTTTCTCTCGTAAGACGGCGACATTTCTTATCCTGGGGGATGTCTGCACCAGACACTGTACCTTCTGCGCCGTAAAAAAGGGGACCCCCAGCCCTGTCGAAGAAAATGAGCCGCAACACCTCCTTGAGGCAGTAGAGAAGTTGTACCTAAGCTACACGGTGATAACCTCGGTCACTAGGGATGACCTTGCTGACGGCGGTGCCTCCCAGTTTGTTAGAGTAATTAATCTACTTCACCAGAGCAAGAATGGTATTGCTGTTGAAGTTCTCATTCCCGATTTCCTTGGTTCAAACCAAGCACTTAAGGCAGTAGTAGAGGCAAGTCCCGAGGTGATAAACCATAATGTGGAGACCATTCCCCGCCTTTATCCCGAGGTCAGGCCAAGAGCAAACTACAGTCGTTCTGTGGAGCTTCTCTCCGCGGTAAAAAGACTGAGCCCAGAGATAGTTACCAAGTCTGGTCTGATGCTGGGCTTGGGCGAAACAAGAGAGG
>CAZJMM010000221.1:0-2496 GCA_964547155.1 uncultured Dehalococcoidaceae bacterium
CGGGCAATGCCCTTAGAATCTGGGTGGGAGATGTCCACGCCGGCGATGAAGCGAGTACGGCTAGCTTCGTTTTTCAGAGACAGTTGAGAAGCTAAGTTTCTCTGGATTTCTTGTGCTTGGCTAACAGTCACCTGCCAGTTGTGGTATTGTCGCACCCGCATAATGTTGAATTATAGTCAGTATAGCTCTCTCTCGCAACCTTGAGTAACCCCCGAGCATGTTGGTTAGGGTAAGTTTCTCCTTGTCATTGTGAGCGAAGCGTGGCAATCTCATACCTTTCTGAGAGATTGCTTTGTCGCTATACTCCTCGCAATGAGAGAAAAGGGGAGTGTTTCTGGCAACGACGGAAATTATGAATCATTCCCCAAATAGTATTGACAGGTGTAAGAAGTTAGAGGATAATAGCCCAGTCAAAAATTTAGAGATTTCTCTAAACATGGTAAGAATAAGATTACGGCGAATAGGCGCTAAGAATAAACCAGTTTACAGGGTAGTCATAGCTGATGCCCGGGCTCCCCGGGACGGTACCTTTATTGAGACTATTGGTTATTATAATCCTGTAACTGCCCCGGAGGTTGTTGTTATTGATGAAGAAAAAGCCATAAAGTGGCTTAGGAATGGAGCCCAGCCATCAGCTACGGTATTAACTTTACTTTCTAAACTGGGAATTACGGACAAGGTAAAACCGGGTCCAGCAAAGAAGAAAGCTAAAGCAGAAGTAAAAGTAAAAGCTAAACCTAAACCTAAACCAATGGCTAAGGAGGAACTCAAACCAAGTCCAAGAAAGAGGTCGAGAGCCAAATCAACCACCAAGGAGACAACATGAAAGAACTAGTAGAATACATCGCCAAATCAATAGTCAAGGCACCTGAAGATGTCAAAGTTACCGAGGAGGCTAACGATAAAGGGGTAGTGGTAAGGTTGGAAGTTGCCGCCGAGGACAAGGGAAGAGTTATTGGGAGGCAGGGTCGGGTGGCTGAGGCAATGCGCACTCTGCTTCGAGTTGCCGCGGCTAAAGAAAATACCAGAGCCCGGCTGGAAATAATGTAGCTGAAAGCTCGGCAACAAAATTAAAGTCTTTTTGAATTTGACTAAGTTACTATACCGGGCTTTCGTCGTCTTCTTTCAGCAACTCTCAGGCGGATGAGGGAGCGGCGGAGGGCAGCTTCAGCTCGAGCGTAGTCAATATCGGGAGCTCTCTGCTTCAGCCTTTCTTCAGCGCGACGTTTAGCCGCTTCTGCCCGGGCAATGTCAATTTCTTCTGCCTGCTCACAGGCATCTGCCAAAACTACTACTTTGTCGGGGCGCACTTCGAGGAAGCCGCCGGTAATTGCCCAGAAAATCTCTTCATTATTTTTTCTTATGAGCAGTTCCCCCGGCTGGAGCATGGTCATCAATGGGGCGTGATGGGGGAGAATGCCTAACTGACCCTGGACGCCGGGAGCTACTAGGACATTGACATTGTCAGTAAAGCATAAACGCTCGGCGGTAACAATTTCCAGTTTGAAGGTTGGCATTAACCTGCTCCTAATCTCTTGGCTTTTTCTACGGCGTCATCAATAGTGCCTACCATGTAGAAAGCAGCTTCGGGAAGATGGTCATGTTTACCCTCTAAGATTTCTTTGAAACCACGCACTGTTTCTTTTACCGACACGTATCTGCCAGCAGTGCCAGTAAAAGCTTCGGCAACAAACATGGGCTGGGAAAGGAATCTCTGTATGCGGCGTGCCCGGGCGACGGTAAGTTTGTCTTCTTCACTGAGCTCTTCTATGCCCAGAATGGCGATGATATCTTGCAAGTCTTTGTAGCGCTGTAATACCCGCTGTACTCCTCGGGCTACTTGATAGTGCTCATCACCAACAATGCGTGGGTCGAGGATACGGGAAGTCGATGTCAACGGGTCAACGGCAGGGTAAATACCTAATTCGACTATGGAACGTTCCAGGGCAATAACGGCATCCAAGTGTCCAAAAGTAGCTACAATACCCGGGTCGGTGTAGTCGTCGGCTGGGACATAGATAGCCTGGAACGAGGTTATGGAACCTCGCTTGGTGGAAGTAATCCTTTCTTCCAATTCGCCAATATCGGTAGCCAATGTTGGCTGGTAGCCCACAGCGGAGGGCATCCTCCCGAGGAGGGCAGATACCTCCATATTGGCTAAAACATAACGATAGATATTGTCAATGAATAGGAGAACATCCTGTCCTTCCATTTCCCGGAAATATTCTGCCATGGTGACTCCGGTGAGACCGACTCTGGCTCTAACCCCGGGCGGTTCGTTCATCTGTCCGAAGACGAGTACAGTCTTGTCGATGACGCCTGACCTCTTCATTTCCAGCCAGAGGTCGTTGCCTTCGCGAGACCTTTCACCAACACCGGCAAAAACGGAAAAGCCACCGTGCTCAGTAGCAATGTTGCGGATGAGTTCCATAATGATTACCGTCTTGCCTACCCCGGCACCGCCATAAGCACCTACTTTACCGCCTTTGGTAAAGG
>CAZJMM010000222.1:0-432 GCA_964547155.1 uncultured Dehalococcoidaceae bacterium
GCCAAATGCTCTTTTGATAAACTGCTTAAAAGGCAAGAGCGTGGTAGGTTAGCAGTCACGAGTGGTGGAATTAAACAAGTTGATGCAATATTTATTACTCCATGGGGAATGGCATTTGAAATGAAAGCATTAATATTGGCTGGTGGTAAGGGAACTAGACTTAAGCCACTGACCAACACCATGGCTAAACCACTTATTCCGGTGGCTAATAATCCAATACTTTACTACGTTTTGGAGCAGGTCGTTGAGGCTGAAATAAGGGATATTGGTATTATTATTTCACCGGAAACCGGGCAGGGGATTAGAGAAGCGGCAGGAGACGGTTCAAGGTGGAATGCTCAAATTACTTACATTTTACAATCTGAACCTTTGGGTCTTGCCCATGCTGTGAAGACAGCTCGAGGCTTCCTTGGTGATTCTTCTTTCCTGATG
>CAZJMM010000222.1:442-1712 GCA_964547155.1 uncultured Dehalococcoidaceae bacterium
GGAAATTACTGACACCATTCAACAGCTCATTGATTCCGGCAAAAAGGTGCGCAGTCACATTCTCACTGGCTGGTGGCTGGATACCGGGAAGAAAGATGACCTTTTGGAAGCTAACCGTATTGTCCTTAATGAATTTATGAAACGAGATTTAAGAGGTGAGATTGATGCCGCCAGCGAGGTGGCAGGCCAAGTCGAAGTTGGAGAAGGAACAAGCATAGAAAAAAGCATCATCAAAGGGCCGGTATCTATTGGTGATAACTGCCATATTAAGGACTCCTGTATTGGTCCTTTCACTAGTATTGCTGCGGGAACGACTATTGAACAGTCCAGCGTGGAGCACTCGGTTGTCCTGGAAAATTGCTCTATTCGCAATATCGAACGGTTGAGTGACTGTGTTATCGGTCGGTGTGCGGTGGTGACCAGGCGGGAGGACGGTTTCAAGGCAACCACGCTCTTTATCGGAGATGATGCCAGAGTAGAACTGTAATTCTACGTTAATCTGGGGTTTGAGCGCAGAATTACTAACGAGAGGGGACAAAGTGAAAATGAAGCAATACCCGTTGGAAGGTGTTAGAACTTATGAGCTTGACATCCTACCTGATGAGCGAGGGTTCTTTGCCGAAGCCTTAAGACAGGACTGGCAAGATTTTATTGACGAATGGGTAACACAAGCTAATTTGAGCTACAGCTATCCCAACATGGTTAGAGCCTGGCACAAGCACACTCGCGGGCAGGTGGACTATTTTCTAGTGGTAAAAGGGGCTATGAAGATATGCGCCTATGACGAGACAACCAAAAGGCTCGTTGAGGTGGTTGCCAGCGGAGAAAAGCCAACGCTGGTTAGGATACCCGGCCGTTACCTGCACGGTACCAAAACAGTCAGCAGCGAGCCATCGCTTACCGTTTACTTCGTAACTAGGCTTTATGATTATAAGAACTCGGACGAAGATCGAAGACCGTGGAATGACCCTGATATCATTCCCTTGGAGATTAACGGCAACAAAAACGACCCCAGAGTAAACAAGCCCTGGGACTGGTTTTACCCACCGCATAAATAAACAAAGGAGACATTTATGAAGCTGCTTGTCACCGGCGGTGCTGGCTTCATCGGCAGCAACTTTATTCGCTATGCGTTAAAAGAGCATCCCGGTTGGGAGATAACCAATCTGGACAAGCTCACCTATGCCGGCAACCTGGAAAACTTAAAAGATATACAAGGCCAGCCCAGCTACCACTTTGTCAAAGGAGATATAGCTGATAGAAAGTTG
The DNA here is from genome assembly GCA_964547155.1 of uncultured Dehalococcoidaceae bacterium. GTDB lineage: Bacteria > Chloroflexota > Dehalococcoidia > GIF9 > DYGU01 > CAZJMM01. The sequence continues at coordinate 1,711 of CAZJMM010000222.1, forward strand.
GT
>CAZJMM010000222.1:1722-2464 GCA_964547155.1 uncultured Dehalococcoidaceae bacterium
TCGAAGGGGCAAAAAAGCATGTGATTCAAAGGTTTATCCAGGTGTCCACTGATGAAGTCTATGGCTGCATTGATAGTGGCCGCTTTACTGAAGAATCACCTTTGTCTCCAAGCAGCCCGTATTCAGCCAGCAAAGCTGCTGCTGACCTTTTATGTCGTGCCTACTTCAAAACTCATCGTCTCCCGGCAATCATCACCCGCTGCACCAACAACTTCGGACCATACCAGTTTCCCGAGAAGTTAATTCCCCTGGCTATCACCAACGCCCTGGAGGATAAACCAATCCCTGTTTATGGTGATGGCCTCAACATCAGGGACTGGATCTTTGTAGCTGACCACTGCCGGGCTCTGGATGCCGTCATTCAGAAAGGCCAGCCCGGAGAAATATACAATGTCGGCAGTGGCAATGAGAAAACCAACCTGGAGCTTGTCCGCAAGCTGCTGGAGCTGCTGGACAAACCACAGAGCCTGATACAATTCGTTACTGACCGTCCGGCCCACGACCGTCGCTACGCTCTGGATTGCGCCAGGATAGCCACAGAACTGGGCTGGAAGCCAGCTTACTCCTTTGAAAGAGCCTTGCGCAATACTGTCGACTGGTATCTAAAGGACGAGTCTTGGTGGCGGTCAGTCAAAAGCGGCGAGTATTCCCGATACTATAAGAAAATGTACCTCAAAAGGTGAAAGTAGCAATCACAGGTGCTAATGGGCAACTGGGCACTGATTTGTGCCGGGCCTTGCAT
>CAZJMM010000223.1:0-2439 GCA_964547155.1 uncultured Dehalococcoidaceae bacterium
GAAAGTACTTGCGGGCATCTGCTTAATATAACTGCTCAGACCCTGCCATTCCTCTACTTCCTTCTTTTTATGTTCCGCTTCTGCTGGGCGGTCGCGTTTTGCTCCTGGCTTAATTTCAAAACGTTGGAGTAAATTCTCGACTATGACCAGACGTCTTTCCGACAAAAAGGGAACAGTATTACACAAGCTCACTAACTGGCTTAATGTTAGCTGTTGACCATCAACAATGGTGGTGTTGGTCTCCAGTAATTCTGGTGTACCTGCTTCCTTCTTAATTTCCTGAAGGCTCTGATGGAGGGAAAAGTCATCCTTGCCATAAAGTATGTATAGCATAGTCTAATTTCCCCATTGTAACACAAATGTTATTGCCTTCAATTAGTTAGCATTAGTGAATGACAAAAAGATGTGATACCATATAGACAAGGAGACAGGGTGGAAGTCGGGATTATCGGTTTGCCTAAGAGTGGTAAAACCACTGTTTTCAATGCCTTGACCAAAGGCAAGGCTGCCGTCAGTGCACATCTGGTCGCTACTTTAACACCCCATATCGGTACAGCGAAAGTACCAGACCATAGGTTACAGGTATTAGAGAGTACCTTTCATCCTAAGAGAACAATCCCTGCTGAAACAAAGTATGTTGACATTGCTGGCGCGCCTAAAGACTTCGGCAGAGGCGAGGGAATAGGAGGGCAATTCCTTACTTATCTTATGAATGCAGATGCTCTTCTCCAAGTGGTTAGAGCTTTCGAAGATGCGATAATACCTCATATTGAAGGCAGTATTGACCCGAAACGAGACATTACTATGCTTGATTTAGAACTCACTCTGTCCGATTTGACCATTATCAACAAGCGGCTTCAGCGATTAGAGGAGTCCTTAAAAGGAGCCAAACCGCCGGAACGGGAACCACATTTAAAAGAAAAAGCCTTACTCGAGAAGCTAAAATCGGGGTTAGAAAAAGAAATACCGATACGCCAGCAAGGATTGGGTGAGGCTGAGATTAGAAGTCTAGCCGCTTACCAGTTCCTTACTGCCAAACCTATGTTAATTCTCATCAATATCGGGGAAAACCAGATATCTCAGGCTTCTTCCTTAGAAGCTGAAATCCGATCTTTCTATTCTCACCCTCAATCAGAGATAGTGGCTGCCTGTGGTAAACTCGAGATGGAACTGTCTGAGTTAAGTGATGCCGAAGCTAAAGAATTCCGCAAAGCTATGGGGGTAGAAGAACCAACTCTTGACCGACTCGTAACTCTCTCCTACAAACTCCTCGGTTTAATCTCCTTCTTTACCACAGCTTCAGCCGAGCTAAAAGCCTGGACCATCCCTAAAGGTACCACAGCTCTAAAAGCTGCTGGGAAAATACACTCCGATATGGAGCGGGGGTTTATCAGAGCCGAGGTGATTAGCTTCCACGATTTGGAAAAGAGTGGCAACTTAGCTGAAGCTCGAAAACATGGGTTACTTCGTATGGAGGGCAAAAACTACGTAGTCCAGGACGGCGACATCATAACTTTTCTATTTAGCGTTTGAGCAGAGCAATAACTGCTTGTCTCCTATTCAACAGCCAAAGCAAATTCTGCCCAAAATTCATCCTTTATTCTTCTTGTCACTTTTGTCTTCTACCTTTTCAACCTCAATGGTACATTCTGTAACCAGGGCAGCAAAAGCACCTAGAGCAGCCAGAACCGGAGCTACCATAATCCCTACTGCAGCTGCTGGTGCACCTACTGATAAGGGCACCTCCAATACTGTCCTACCTTCATGGATCACACGCACTCGCCTGATATTGCCTTCATGTATCAATTGCTTGACTTTATCAACTAGTTGACTTCCAGATACAGTAAACCTTTCGTTAGTAGTCACAGATAATTACCTCCGTTTTGTTCGCAGCTTCCCTGTTTAAGCAATCCTATCCAATTGTCGTAACTCAAATTAGCCCTAAGTATAACACGTTGGGTACTAATCCAGCTTGCCAGCCAGCTTGACTTTCTATGAGACAGTAGCCATAATTATGGGTAGCCACGCCTCTCCATTAGAGAAATCTAATCAAATGAGCATTCGTTCCCCGATAGCTCAATGGTAGAGCGGGCGGCTGTTAACCGCTAGGTTGTTGGTTCGAGTCCAACTCGGGGAGCCAGGCTTCTTCCCCAGTTCGCACCTGCCACCCCCTAAGTGATTTCCAAAGCTCTTGTATTAGCCTTTCAGTATGCCTACTTTCCCTGGGCTCCAGCTCGACAAGAGCCTAATAAAGGTTTCTTGGCGTATGAAAGAAGCAGCGTTTAGAGGGGAAAGTAGGCTGATTTCGGGCTATGACACCTTAAGCTTGGCTTCCCTATCAGTGATGACCAGGTTGGCATGCAACAGTGAAGATGCAAACTCTTGGGATATTACCGCACAGTTGAATTCACTTGTAATTGGATTACGCTGAACAAAAAG
>CAZJMM010000224.1:0-2420 GCA_964547155.1 uncultured Dehalococcoidaceae bacterium
TCTTGAAAACCGTTTTCGCCTTTGGCGAACGTGGGTTCGAATCCCACCCCCTCCGTTCTTAGCGTATATGCCGACTGAAATTTGTCTGAGAATGAAAAAGGTAACGGATAGCCAACTTGCCAGAAAAAGGCTGTCACGGAGGTAACAATGAGTATTAAGTTGCTGTTCTTGTATTTTCTGCTCGGTGGGACAATCGTAGCCCTGGTCACCTATTTCGGAAGCCAGGGAAAAGGGCTGTTTGCTGCTTTTATTGGCAATATGCCTGTGGTTACCATCATAACTTTGTGTATCATATATCTAAGTAGTGGTACGGATGTTGCGACCTCTTATTTTAAAGGCTTACTAATTTTGCTCCCACCCTGGATACTATATGTCATCGGTGTCATATTCTTCTTACCTCGGTTAGGGCTCGCACCTTCTCTTGCTATTGGTTTATCCCTTTACTTCTCCGGTGCTCTTTTGACAATTAAGTTGGTCCATTAGTTGTTTTTGCTCTATTTAGAAGGTATTTTTGTCTTAACGCATCGCATTCTGTAGCTTCTTAATGAAATCTCGCTGCTCCTGCTTTAGCTTTCTCCAGACGGCGGGGCAATCTTTATAGGTAACTCCGACTATTTTGTGAACAGCCTGGTCAATTTGTTTCCTGTTAGTAGAAGTAACCTCAATGCCCGCTTCCTTCAGAATGCCCTGTAAATGACGAAAATAGCAAGACATAAAATATCACCTCCATATTTTCCACTGGAATGATTATATAGTTTTATTGCCTACTATTCCAAAGCTATCTTCAGCCAGTATGGAGATGCTGGCTAAATAAGGTATAATAGCCAACTTAAATAAATTGTTTGAGCAGCAACATGAATAATAAAGGAGTAATACTCCTTGTTGCCACAATAGCTTCCTTTCTCACTCCCTTTATAGGGTCTTCTGTCAATGTTGCTCTCCCTACAATTGGAAAAGAATTTGCGGTGGATGTAATTGTATTAGGTTGGGTGGCTACTTCTTTCATCCTATCCTCAGCTATGGCTCTTGTTCCCCTTGGAAGAATAGCAGACATCTATGGAAGGAAGAAGATTTTCACGTATGGCATGGTCATCTGCACCATTTCATCTCTTCTTTCAGGAATTTCCACTTCCGCTGCGATGCTCATTTCCCTCCGAATCTTACAGGGGATTGGAGGTGCCATGGTCTTTGGTACAGGTGTGGCGATTGTAACATCGGTGTTTCCGATTGGCGAAAGAGGTAGGGCATTGGGGATAAATATAGCTTCTGTGTATGTCGGTCTTTCTCTCGGTCCAGTATTGGGTGGGTTGCTAACGCAACATTTCGGCTGGAGGAGTATTTTCTTTGCCACTGTACCCCTGGGTTTGGTGGTCATTATTGCTGTCCTCTGGAAGCTAAAAGGAGAGTGGACTGAGGCAAAAGGAGAGAGATTTGACCTTACTGGCTCCCTAATATACAGCCTGGCACTTGTAGCAGTGATGTATGGTTTTTCTGTTCTACCTGCTTTACTAGGTGTATGGCTAATTGGGATTGGCACTTTAGGGATCCTGGCATTCATCTGGTGGGAAATGAAAACGAAAAGTCCCGTCTTAAATATGAATCTCTTCAGGAATAACGCTGTCTTTTCATTTTCCAATTTAGCCGCATTAATTAACTATAGCGCCACATTTGCTGTTAGTTTTCTTTTGAGCCTTTATCTGCAATATATAAAAGGGTTTACCCCTGCCCATACCGGTCTGATTTTGGTGTCCCAGCCTGTTGTGATGGCTGTCCTCTCACCAGTTGCCGGCAGACTCTCGGATAAAATTGAGCCACGGTTAATCGCCTCAGTAGGGATGGCGCTGACAACTGTGGGACTGGTATTGCTCATTTTCCTGAACCAAAATGCAGGGCTTGGTTTCATCTTGGTTAGCTTGGTTATCCTAGGCTTAGGCTTTGCCCTATTCTCATCTCCAAACGCTAACGCAGTTATGAGTTCAGTAGAAAAGAAATTTTATGGAGTAGCTTCAGGCACGCTGGCGACAATGCGCAGCATCGGGCAGATGCTTAGCATGGGAGTAACTATGCTGCTCTTCGCTCTATACATTGGGAGGGTGCAAATAACACCTGAGTATTATCTAGCTTTCTTAATAAGCATTAAGACAGCATTTATTATTTTCGCTATCCTCTGTTTTGGAGGCACGTTTGCTTCCCTTGCCAGGGGCAAGGCACGATAAGTACTTAAACCGAATTCTAAATCTCAATAGTTATTGCCATTGACGTTGAACAGTTGCTCTGTTCTTCGTCTTTCAAAAAGGACATTGGACTTGAGTTTGACAATTCAAGGAAGTTTTGTTATCATTCAAATGCAAAAAAGAAGCATTAGCAATAAAGGGACTAAGTTAAATTTATTGACATAATATGGCTAAAAGACTTCGAGT
>CAZJMM010000225.1:0-2407 GCA_964547155.1 uncultured Dehalococcoidaceae bacterium
TAATGCTGCGGACTATGGCACGCCAGTTTGCCGAGCAGGAGATGCTGCCCACGCTTAGAGAATATGAGCAACAGCGCAAGGTAAACTATGATGTTATCAAGAAGATGGGTTCGCTGGGTCTAATAGGAGCCCACATACCCCAGGAATATGGCGGTGCCGGGCTTGATTATACTTCGGCAGCTATAATCTGGGAGCAACTGAGTTGGGCGAGCTGGACACAGACTTTGATTTCTTTAGGGCAAGGTGTACTTGCCGGCACTGTTATTATGAATGTGGCTAACGAGGAGCAGAAAAAGAAATACCTGCCTCCACTGTGCCGGGGTGAGCTGATTGTTGCTGTAGCTGTTGTTGAGCCCAATGCCGGTAGCGACGCCGCTGCTATTGAGACTACGGCTGTGCTCGATGGTAATGAGTGGGTTATTAATGGTACTAAGAACTTTATCACCCACGGCAGTATTGCCGACATCGTCTTTGTTTTAGCCCAGACGGACAAGAGCCAGGGTACACGGGGGATGGCTCTTATTGGTGTTGACAGAGCCACTCAAGGTCTTTCCAGCTCAAATGTTGAGATGGTAGGTGGTTGGGCTTGTGACCTGGTTAATTTAGGGTTTAGCGATTGCCGGGTGCCCGGTGGTAATCTGGTTGGTCAGGTAGGGCGGGGTCTTCAGAATGCCTTAGTTGGTATTGATACAGCCCGCCTGTTTATAGCTGCCGGCGCTATTGGTATGGCTCAGAGCTGCCTCGATGCTTGTGTAAAATACGCTAAAGAGCGCCACCAGTTCGGCAGACCTATAGCCAGCTTTCAGTTAGTCCAAGAGGTAATAGCCAGAATGGAGGCTGAAACTGAGGCAATTAGATGGCTGGTATATTACGTTAGTGACCTCAAGACTAAGGGGCTTCCTCATGCTAAAGAGCTCTCCTCAGCCAAGTGGCTTGCTACTGAGTTAGCGGTAAGGGTATCGGCTGAGGCAATCAGGCTTCATGGTGCTTATGGCTGCACAGATGACTTTCCGGTAGCGCATCACTACCGTGATGCGGTGTTGAGCACTATACTTGGCGGTACGACTGAAATCCACAAGTTGACTATCGGGCGTGAGCTTTTGGACATAAATGCCATGGTCTGATAGCTAAACAGTAGTTTAAGGAGCCTGTTCCTTAATCAACTCTAAAAAAGATAGGCGCTGGAATCATATCTTTCTATTCGTGGGAATCTGAATTTTACCGTCCACGTCTTCTAAATCAAACCACCACTTATTTTTTACATTCTGTTTTCCGTATCCCCAGAAATCATCCATTTTGATAAAGAAATCATTTAAAAATGGAGCACGTTGAATTAACCATCTGACTGTGTCGTGTGTCCATCCTTCAGGCTTATTCCACGGACAAGCTTTTATGCAGTGAGAACAAGCAGCACCATTCTGGTTGGTTACCCTGAATTTGGTACATAGCTCTATATTGGGTTTCCAGATTTCGTAGCCGTTATACATGACTTTGTCGCCTTTGGAGATAGCTTTAGGGGGACAGGCGGTAGCACATTTCTTACATTTGTTACAGAAGTCCTGCAGTCCGAAATCAATTGGTTTATCTGTAAGAAGCGGGAGGTCCGTGGTAATTGCCGCTGCCTTAAAGCGTACTCCCAGAAAAGGATTCAGAGCAACGCCTATCCGGCACATCTCACCAATTCCGGCAAGTAAAAGCAAAGGCGGTAGAACAAGCTGATAATCGAAGAAATGATGTGCACGTGCCGGGTACCCCAGTCTTCTAATGTAATCAGCCAGCATACGGGAGATAAAGGAACTGATCGAATAGGCGCGAAAGCTCAGGGAGTTTGATATCCAGTCATGCCCCGTGGAGCCATCCAGTGTTCTATAATCCTGGTCTACCACAACTGCAATGGCAAATTTATGATTGAGTTCGACTGGCACTACTTCCATTTGGTCACCCTTAAGCCTTGTGTAATGAGCATAAACTGCATATTGCGGTAATTGGCATATACCTACAATGTCGGCTCCGAGGAAATAGCCAACGCTCTTGATATGCCTGCTTAAAATTTCAGGGTCTTCTGGTAGCGGCGCTTTGGATGATGCTTCGATATTTTCAGCTCTGACTGCCAGATATTTGGTCATATCTAATTGAGCGCCGGACAGAGGATACTTGGGAACGAACCGAAAAAACTCCTTTTGTACCAGAGGTCCAAAATCACCGCGTGCAGCACGGTTGAACCCATGTTCTGTGTCACTAACCCTTTGAACTTGGTTTGTGATTAGAGTAGTAGGTTTATCAACTCTTTTAAGTTTTTCCATAGGGTAAGGACCAAGTTGTGTTTCCTCAGTCAAAATTTCAGGGTACATCTTTGGTTTCTTCATAGATTATTCTCCTTTAATCTATTCCAGCTTTAGGTTATGGT
>CAZJMM010000226.1:0-2391 GCA_964547155.1 uncultured Dehalococcoidaceae bacterium
AGTTTATTCGGACAACGAGAGACTCAAGGCGTTTTAGTTCTTTTTCGTTGGAATCTACTAGACTCCCCAGCCACTTAAGCATCCTCTTTCCCCTTATTCGAACATAGCCCCTACAGACAAGCCAGTATGGATGCGGTTGATGGCTTCGCCAAGGAGAGAAGCTACGGAGAGGACGGTGATTTTGCCTTGCTTCTTTTCATCAGTAATGGGAAGAGTATCAGTAACCACGACTTCTTTTACCGGTGACGCTGTTATTCTTTGAATAGCTTTATTAGAGAACACGGGATGAGTGCAACAGGCATAGACCTCTTTAGCCCCGTGCTTAAGAAGAGTATCTACGGCTCCAACAAGCGAGCCACCGGTGTCAATCTCATCGTCCAGAGTCAAAGCTCGCATCCCCTTTACATCGCCGATGACATTAAGAGTTTCGCTGACGTCCACGTTCCCTACTCGTCTCTTTTCGATGATTGCCAAGGGCGTATTAAGACGAGCGGCAAGGTCCCGGGATCGCGCGGATATGCCAATGTCTGTAGCTACTACTACCAGGTTGTCCAGAGCTTTTTCCTTCCAGTAATCGCCCAGGATGTATAAAGCGGTGAGTTCGTCAACTGGTATGTTGAAGAAGCCCTGGATTTGAGCGGCGTGGAGGTCAATGGTGAGCAAACGGTCAGCCCCGGCAGTGGTCAGTAAGTCGGCAATCAGTCGAGCTGTAATGGGCACCCGGGGCTGGTCTTTTTTATCGGTGCGTCCGTAGGCATAATAAGGGATAACGGCGGTGATTCTACCAGCGGAGGCTCGTTTGAAGGCATCCAGCATAATCAGCAATTCCACCAAGTTTTTGTTGACTGGAGAAGACAGCGGTTGGATGACAAAAACATCCCTTTCCCGGACATTTTCCAAAATACGGACGAAGATGTTCTCGTTGCTGAACTCAAAGACTTCAGCTTCACCTAAGGGTATCTCCAGGTATTCGCAGACAGATTTGGCTAAAGATGGGTGGGCATTACCGGTAAAGACTTTGAGTTCATCCATTGTTAACTCCTTGACAGCCTTGTGAATTAATTATAACACGAAAGGAGAGAGTCCTAAAGAATAAAGTTCTCTGTATCTGGAGGTTTCTGCGGGAGTAGTGTAACATATGGGGAGGACAAGTATTTGGTTAAGGAGATGTTCGGTAAGTAGGGTGGCAGGTAACCAGGAGGTATGATTATGCAGGATACGATGCCTTGCAGTAGATGTGGTGCTATGAACCTGGTGGGCGAGCGGTTCTGTGCTGGATGTGGCTTAAGGCTACACTATAGTTGTCCTGATTGTGGCGCCGATGTTGATAATAGGACGGTGAATTGTCCTAAATGTCTTAGACCTTTAGACTGGCCGACTATGAAACCGGGTCAGCTCCGGCGCTTGCAAAGGAAGGCTAAGGCTTACAAGGAATTGCCTGGCACTCCCAGGCGTGAAGAAGGGAAAAAGGAACCGAAAAAACAAAGCCCGTGGTCATTAGGTTGCCTTATTCCCGCAGCTTTACTACTTTTAGTTACAGCTGGCATTGCTGTTATTTTGTTGATGGGTTAATTAAGCAAGGGTTGTAGTACGGTGTTAGGGGATGGGGAAGCGCTGGCAGAGGGCTTTGACTTCGGTCTGCACTTCTTTTTGGGTCTTTTTATCATCAGGGTTGGAAAGCACTTTTGCAATCAAAGAGGCAACCTGCCTTATTTCCTTCGTGCCGAAGCCTCGAGTAGTGACCGCAGGCGTGCCTAACCTGATGCCGCTGGTAACCTGGGGTGGGCGGGTGTCGAAGGGGATGATGTTTCTATTTACCAAGATACCGGCTGTTTGCAAGGCTTCTTCGGCAGCTTTACCGCTAAGCCCGATAGGGGAGAGGTCAACAAGGACAAGGTGAGTATCGGTGCCGTCAGAAACTAATCGAAAGCCATGTCCTTTGAGTTCGGCGGCGAGGGTTGAGGTAGTCTCCAGCACTGAGCGCTGGTAAGAAAAGAAATTAGGCTGGAGGGCTTCAAAGAAGCAGACAGCTTTAGCGGCAATAACGTGCATTAAGGGACCGCCTTGACTTCCCGGAAAGACAGCAGCATCAATCTGAGATGCCCATTCCTTTTTGCAGAGGATGAAGCCACTTCTGGGACCACGTAAGGTCTTATGGGTAGAAGAAGTGACTACTTCAGCATAAGGGACTGGTGAAGGGTGTAGGTTTGCGGCTACCAAGCCGGCGATATGAGCCATGTCCACCAGAAGTTTAGCACCGCTAACATCGGCAATATGATGGAAACGCTCGAAGTCAATGATTCTGGGGTAAGCACTGGCTCCAGCTATAATAAGCCTTGGCTTGTGTTTTAGAGCTAACTTCTCTATTTCTTCATAATCGAGCCGTTCTGT
>CAZJMM010000227.1:0-2389 GCA_964547155.1 uncultured Dehalococcoidaceae bacterium
CTTTCGAACTTTGGGAGAAATCCGGACGTGGTTCCTCATTTGGTAAGACTCTTTTTACCTTAATTGACCGCAAAGAACATAAACTGACTCTCGGTCCGACCCATGAAGAGGTAATTACTGAACTCGTCCGCCGTTACGTGCAAAGTTATCGTGACTTGCCTATGTTTCTCTATCAGCTACAAACAAAGTTCCGTGACGAGCCTCGCCCTCGTGGTGGACTATTGCGTGTCCGAGAATTTGCTATGAAAGACCTCTATAGTTTTGACATTGATGAGTCAGGTCTAAATGTCAGTTACCAAAAAATGATCCAGGCTTACAGGAATATTTATCGACGCTGCGGCTTATCAGCAATATTAGTAGAAGCAGACAGCGGGGCGATTGGCGGTAAGGAATCCCACGAATTCATGGTTATTGCTGAGACTGGTGAAGATGAAATCGCCTATTGTTCTAACTGCGACTATGCTGCTAATTTAGAAAAAGCCTCGAGTAAGAAATCAAAGTTAGCCATTGAGCCCTCTTTACCTTTGGAAGAAATATCAACACCAGAAATCAAAAGTATCGAGGAGGTTGCCAATTTTGTCGGAGTGCCTACCAATCATACTCTTAAAGCTGTTTTCTACTCTGCTGATGATGAACTTATTTTCATAGTCATAAGGGGAGATTATGAAGTCAATGAAACAAAACTGAAGAATTTACTGAAATCCTCCGAGTTACGCTTAGCAACAGAAACCGAAGTAAAAGCAGCTGGCTTAGTAGCCGGTTCGGCCTCTCCAGTGGGTATAAAAGGATTGAAGATTATTGCTGACGATTCAATAGCTTTAGGCTCCAACTTTATTGCCGGAGCTAATAAACCTGACACCCATCTGAAAAATGTGAATTACCCACGGGACTTCGCGGTTAATCTCATTGCTGATATTGCTAAAGTTCACCCCGGTGACCAATGCTCTCGATGTAACCAGCCGTTATTGATTACTTTCGGTATTGAGGTAGGTCATATCTTCAAACTAGGCACTTTCCTTAGTGAGAGACTGGAAGCTTTTTTCCTCGACTCTGAAGGTAAGACTCGACCAATTGTTATGGGCTCATACGGCATAGGTCTAGGGCGACTATTGGCAGCAGCAGTGGAGCAAAATCACGATGATAAAGGTATTATCTGGCCCTTATCCATTGCTCCTTATCAGGTCTACCTGTGCCCTCTACATGCGGAAAGCCAAGAAGTTACCCAAATCACTGAAAAGCTCTACGCTGATCTGAACCACGAAGGGATAGAGGTACTTTTCGATGACCGTAATGAGTCACCTGGAGTTAAATTTAATGATGCTGACCTTTTGGGCATCCCACTACGCTTCACAATTAGCCCTCGGACTTTAGAATCCAAAAACGTGGAGATAAAATGGCGTCATCAGAAACAATCTCAAATGCTACCTCTAGTTGGAATAACCGCTAAGACTAAGGAGCTTTTAAAGACCTGCGGAAATTAAAGCCGAGTGGGCTCACGGTGCCTTTGTAGCCAAGCAGCTATAAATATCAAAGCCACCCCCAGAAGGATAGAGACCAATATCTTAAACATCCGCGGCAGGTCCATGCTCAGAAAAAAAGCAAAGGTAAAGACCCCAGCCAAGATAGCCAGACCATACATAACAACATGAGCTTTAATTGGTTTCCTCTTAGCTGCATGCCATATTAGCCAACCAATAAAGGCAAGACCGATAATTACACCTACTGCTGTCAACATCTAAGTTACCAACCTATCTCTTGAAAGTATTTACCCAACAGAGCGAACATGCCTATAGTCAAGATAAGGCAAACTAACTTTCCCCACTCAGAAATATACTTCACATATTCGGCTGCCAGATAGACCACTCCGGCAATGCACAGCAAGATGCCAAAACCGTAAAGTATATAATTCAACATTTTTCTTTCTACCTCAAATTTTAATTCATTACTCAGTAGGAACGGGCTCGGGAGGTGGTACTTGTTTAGGATAAGGTGGTTCCTCAATATATATGGTACCTATTTGCATAATGAACTCTCGTTCTGTCTTTCCTCCCTTTATTTTCAGCGTATAGTTGACGTCCCTGCCCAAAGGCTGCTCCATTTTTGCTGTATCTAATGTCCAACTCAGAATCTTTTTATCAAAAGGTCTAATGGAGATGCTTTCGCGGAATATTTCCATAACCTGTTTTTCACTTTGCCACAAGGAAACTTCTACAAGAGCTGAATAACTAAAAAAGGAACGATTATCGATCTCGTATCGGAAAGAGACCTTATCTCCCCATCTGGTAAAGATATAAGGCTTCCAATCTTGCTCAATCTCGAATTCAAACTTCTGCTCTTGCTCCATGCTTTTTACGCAAACTGTGTCATAAATACCCAAATAGCCATCAAC
>CAZJMM010000228.1:0-2388 GCA_964547155.1 uncultured Dehalococcoidaceae bacterium
CAGAAGAACTGAAGAAGCGCACCGAAGGAAGGGTTACGGCAAAACTCTTTCCTTCCGAACTCTTAGGCAAGGTGGGTGAAATGTATGACATGGTTCTGAAAGGCACCTGTGATGTAGGTATGCTAATATCTACTTATTACCCAGGGCGCCATCCTCTGGAAGAGGCTTTCCACCTGCCCTTCCTGGTCCCGCCTGGTGCTGACAATCCAACGGGCAAGCTTATTCGTGATGCAGTCTATCAGAAGTTTCTTATCCCGTACCACTATAAGGATGTTAAAGTACTCTGGACTGGCCGTTTTGAACCGAACGTACTCCACCTGGCTAAAAAGCCGGTAAGGACTATGGAAGATATAAAAGGTTTGGTGATAGGTTTTCCTGGAGGAAAACTGCTGCCGAAACTTATATCAGCGGTGGGAGCCTCTCCCGAGCAGGTAACTGTAGTGGATATGTATACTGCCTTGGAAAGAGGAATGATAGGGGGCCAAATTATTCCGCTTGAGGCCCAACTGGCATTCAAACTCATCGAGGTTACGAAGTATATTACGATGCTCAACCTCGGGAGTGGGACCAATTTTATGGCAATGAGGTTTGAAACATGGAATAAACTGTCGCCTGCTGATCAGAAGATCATTGATGAGCTAAGCATCTGGGCCGCTGACCTACAGGGTAAGGCCTGGAAAGGAGCGACCGATCATACCATATCGGTAGGTAAACAGAGGGGTATTCAATTCGTCGAACTTTCTCCTGAGGAGAGGGCGCGTTGGGTTGAAACCGCAAAGCCTGTGGAGGAGGAATGGATAAAGGGGGTAGAAGCCAGAGGGCTCCCCGGGAGAGATCTGTACAACACGATTAAGCAGATGGCGAAGTGATTAAGTTGTATAGATTGATATGAAGCCTACTAAATCGTTCGAAACCTTTGCAAGGGGTATACATGGCCTAATAAGGGTGCTTACCTGGGTTGCATCTGGTACCCTTGGCATCATGATTTTGTTTGTTGTTAGTAATGTCCTTTCACGCTTCCTGTTTGGAAAGCCTTTGCCAGGCACCATAGAGATTATCGAGCTTGTGACAGTCGTCATTGTTTTCTTTTCAGTAGCATATACTGAGGCCAAAAGAGCGCACATTTATGTAGAAATAATGGTTCGCCGACTCAGCAGACGTGCGCAGGCAATATTGGCGAGTATTATGTATTTACTTGCTGCAGTTTTTTTTGCTGCTATGGGGTGGCGGGGAGGAGTGCTGGCGTGGTCTTACTTATTTCCCAGAATCAGGGAAACATATGTCCTTTCCATCCCAATTGCTCCCTTTCTGTTTGTGATAGCCTTCGGCAGTTTGGTGTTGGCCGTAGAGACTTTGATTCACGTTTTCCACCCTCTACCGGATGAGGAGAAAAAGGAGATAAGTCATTGAGTCCCCTGGAAATTGGTATTCTGGGAGGCATTGCTCTTTTGGTCTTTATGGCTTTGGGATTACCTATTGGCGTTTCAATGGGTGCCGTGGCTGTCGTTGGCCTAGCCCTTGTTACTAACGTTGAGGCAGCGCTGAGCAGATTAGCACATACTGCCTTTAGCATGACCGCTAATTATTTTACCGCCGTTATCCCTCTTTTTGTTTTTATGGGTGAGTTGGCATACATTTCAGGATTAACCCGGGAGGCTTACTCTGCTGCGTATAAGTGGCTTGGCCGTCTCCCAGGAGGCCTTGCAATAGCGACGATCGGTGGATGTGCTGGTTTCGCTGCTGTCTGCGGTTCGAGCGAAGCTACGGCTCTCACTATGGGCTCTGTCGCCCTGCCCGAGATGCGTCGGCATAAATACGATCCTCGACTGGCTACAGGTTGTATCGCTGCCGGGGGTACATTGGGTATCCTCATTCCGCCCAGTATGGCCTTTGTGCTTTATGGACTCATTACCGAGCAGTCCATAGGGAGACTTTTTCTTGCCGGCATCTTTCCGGGAATCCTGCTTGCTTCTTTGTTTATGATTACCATATTTATCTGGGCAAAGCGGAACCCCTCGTTGGCTCCCGGTGGGCCTAAGACCAGCTGGCGTGAGAAGCTAACTGCATTTAAAGATATCTGGGGAGTGGTCATACTATTCTTGGTGGTGATGGGGGGTATTTATGGAGGGATTCTGACTCCTACTGAGGCTGCGGCTGCGGGTGCCTTCAGTGCCTTCCTCATCGCTTTGGTTAGAAGGCGAGTGACGAGGCAGAATGTCATTACCTCTTTCATGAACACGCTCGTAGTCACCGGTTTTGTTTTTGTCATCATCATTGGCGCAGTACTCTTTGGCTATTTCATGGCGGCAAGCGGTCTTACCACAGCGCTAACAGAGTTTGTAGTCGGCCTCCCTTTCTCACGGGTTGGCATTTTGATATTTATCCTCG
>CAZJMM010000229.1:0-2385 GCA_964547155.1 uncultured Dehalococcoidaceae bacterium
ATTACAGATGTTAGACCAGCGCCTGGACAATATTGACTCAGTGGTTACCGCTTTAGTGGAGCGAGTAATGAAGCAGCTGGTGAGCCTGGAAATAACCTGTCCTAAATGCGGCACCACTATAGAAGTTACTCTGACAGGCAATATGAAGGTGAGTGGCAAAAGCTAACCTGTTTTGAGGAGTAGTAAGTTAATGATTGCCATCATTGATTATGGTGCCAGCAACTTATCCAGTGTAGCTAAGGCTATTGCCAGTCTTGGTTATAATGCGCGGGTGACATCAAAGCCAAAGCAAATAACTGAAGCAAAAGTAATTATTCTTCCTGGTGTAGGTGCGGCTGGAGATGCTATGGATAAACTTCGCAAATGGGGCATGATAGAACCTATTCAGCAAGTCATTACTGAAAATCGCCCTTTTCTTGGTATTTGCTTGGGCTTACAGGTATTACTCAATGCTACAGAAGAGAGCGGTGGTTGCCAGTGCCTTGACCTGATTCCTGGCAAGGTAGTTCGTTTACCAGCAGGAGTTAAGGTTCCTCATATGGGCTGGAACCAAGTCAAGCAAAAATCTTTCCATCCTATTTTTGATGAGATTCCTGACGAAGCCAATTTTTATTTTGTCCACAGTTACTACGGGGATGTGTCAGACGAGTCATTGGTCATTGGAGAAACAAATTACGGTCTTACTTTTTGTAGCGTCCTAGCTAAGGATAATTTAATAGCTACCCAGTTTCATTTAGAGAAGAGCGGTCTCCAGGGGTTGAAAATGCTGCATAACTTTCTCGAATTTGCCGGCGTCAAGAAGTGACACTGGCAATTTGACCTTTGGCTACTTGGTTTTGCAGAAGCTAAAATTCACAGAAGAGGTAGATAGTTTCTAAGCTCGTAATCAGTGACATGGGTGCGGTATCTGTCCCATTCTACCTTTTTGTTCTGAATGAAGGTATAGAAAACGTGGTCACCGAGGGCATTTCTCACCAGTTCGCTTTTCTCGGTAAGTTCTAAGGCTTCGTACAAGCTCCCTGGCAGAGTTGCTATACCCCTTCGTTTCCTTTCCTCTTCGCTCATCCGAAAGACATTTTCTTCCACCGGAGGGGGCAGTTTATATCCCTTTTCAATTCCTTCCAGTCCGGCAACCAATATGACGCTGAAAGCAAGATAAGGGTTACAGGCTGGGTCTGGGGATCTAAGTTCTATTCGGGTAGCCTTTTCTCTCCCTGGCTGATATTCGGGGATTCTAATCAGGTCAGCTCGGTTTCTTCTTGCCCAGGTGATGTAGCAAGGAGCTTCGTAGCCGGGGATGAGGCGTTTATACGAATTGACCCATTGGCTGGTAACGGAGGTAATCTCCGGAGCATGTCGTAATAATCCAGCCAAAAAGCCTTTACCTATTTCGGATAGATGGAATGGGTCGTCTTTGCTGAAAAAGGCATTCTTGTCACCTTTAAATAAGGACATGTGGGTATGCATACCGCTACCATTAACACCAAAGACAGGCTTGGGCATAAAAGTGGCATAGACTCCATGACTTTGGGCTACATGTTTGACTACTAGGCGATAAGTCATAACATTGTCAGCCATATTTAAGGCATCTGTATAATGCAGGTCTATCTCATGCTGACTCGGGGCAACTTCATGGTGGGCATATTCAACCTGAATGCCCATTTGTTCAAGAATGAGGATGGTCTCACGCCGTAAATCGGTGGCTACGTCGGGGGGAGTCAGGTCAAAGTACCCACCTTGGTCTAAGAACTTAGTGCCGTCTGAATTTTGGAAGTAAAAATACTCCAATTCTGGACCAACATAGAAGGTATAGCCCATGTTTTCAGCTCGTTTTAAATTCCTTTTCAGGACATACCGAGGGTCGCCTTCAAAAGACTTACCACCGGGCCAGTAAATGTCACAGAACATGCGGGCAGCTCCTCTTTGTTCTCGAGGTTGCCAGGGAAGGACTTGAAAAGTATTTGGGTCTGGCAAAGCTAACATATCACTCTCGTCAATTCGGGCAAAGCCTTCTATGGAGGAACCATCGAAACCCATTCCGTGGTTTAAAGCCTCTTCCAGTTGCTCGATGGTAATAGAAAAACTTTTCAGGAAGCCCAATATATCAGTGAACCACAATCTTATGAATTTAGTGTCTAATTCCTTAGCTTTCCTGAGGACACGTTCTTTAGCTTCTTCTTTTTTTGCCACATTAACCCCCTGTAATTCGTCGGAAAACCTTTAGCAAGTAGTATAGAACAAGTTATCCCCCCGTTCAATAGTCTTTTGATAGTTGTTGACTATGGTAGCTTGACTGTTTTTTTGGTGGTTTGTTAAAATCAGCAAACAAAGGGCGGTTAGCTCAGTGGTTAGAGCGCTGCGTTGACATCGCAGAGGTCACTGGTT
>CAZJMM010000230.1:0-2365 GCA_964547155.1 uncultured Dehalococcoidaceae bacterium
CATCACGATAGTGCGCCGGACCATCATATCGATAAACCCACTTCTCATTACCTGCAGAATCAAGCTTGATTACCGTGAAATCAGTTGACGTGCCAATGCCCGTGGAATAACCCCCAACATAGATGTTTTCATTCTTATCAATCGCCAGACAAGCCGCTTTATCATACCCTCCAGCAGGACCATCGTAGGTATATATCCATTTCTCATTCCCT
Organism: uncultured Dehalococcoidaceae bacterium; assembly: GCA_964547155.1. Taxonomy (GTDB): domain Bacteria; phylum Chloroflexota; class Dehalococcoidia; order GIF9; family DYGU01; genus CAZJMM01. The sequence goes on from CAZJMM010000230.1 coordinate 213, forward strand.
AAAGAATCTAACCTTACTGCCATCATATCACGACTACTTATGTTTATGTATGAATCACCCGCCGCATAAATTGAATTCGTAGAAAAAACCTTTACCGCCAGCGCACTGGCATCATAAACGGGTGGACTGTGAAGATATACCCACTTCTCATTTCCAAGAGAATCTAATTTGATAACAACAAAACAATTGGGAGAGCAACCTCCAGCAACATAAACATTACTGTGTCGGTCAACACTAATGTCTTCGCCACCAAGTACATTGCTGGTCGTGTCGTAATGATAAATCCATCTCTCTACACCATTGAGCGCAATCTTGCCGGTTACAATTCCATAAGACAGACCAGTGAAAAAACTACTCCCTACTGAGTTCACAGCAATTGCATTAGGAAATCCTCCCTTGCCATACTGATATACCCACTCCGGTGTCTGGGCTGATACAAAAGTAGGAAGTAGGCAGTAGATAGTAGACAGTAATAAAATTTTAATTAAAAGGCATAAACTAAATAATTTGACAAATCTTTTCATCGTTGTCTCCAACATAACTATCATCCTCCAATAAACAGCGTCAAGATCGAAGTTTTGATCGACGGAAGCAAAGTATCCTGCACCGCTGCACCAATCACCGCCATCTTTTTGGTGTTTAACCTCATCTCTACCTCCTTTCTTTAGCGTATCAAAACAACCGGTTGGCTTATGCGTTGTACTCCACCTTCCAGCACAACGCAGTAAACCCCGGCGCTCATCAGACGGCCTTTTTCGTCTCTACCGTCCCAGACAGCCGACCGGTTATTAACCTTCAGTTCCTTCACCAGCCGGCCGGTCACATCGTAGACCCGGACAGAGTTTCTTTTATTCTTACCTCCTTTCGGGAAAATTATCATTACTTCTTTTCGGAAATGACTAGGAAGAATTCCAAACGCCTGCGGCTGGAAAGAAACGACTCCCTCCTTCTCTTTTACGCCTGAGAAGTCCTTCCAAGCATGGTATATCCACGAACCATCCAAGTAGGTTACATGGTAACCACTCGCTGAATCAACTGCCAGAGAGACCCCGCCATAAATTCCCGCGAACACCACGGTATCCATCATCCATCCGCTCTCTGCTTGAATTGCGGCAAACACTCCCTCTTCGTCTACACAATATGCGATACTAACACTGTCTTTTGGAGAAATATAAAGCCAATTCGGACCAATATGCCGACTATGCCAAGCCACCATCTCGGTATTCCAGACAGAATCAACATGGCGGGATAACATTAATCCCATCGCTACACTGCCAGCAACAGAGGAGATAAGCGATTGGCCTCGGGAGTCAAAACGCATGCTGGGGTACATCCCAGCATCACCTCCACTCGTATCAACGATCTCTTTTTGCCATAGGGCACCATCCCAATAGGCATACTTCAAATATCGTAATTGATGATTGCGATAAGCAACATGGGAGCCATTTAGAGAATCTAAGGTTAGGGCTGAGGGAAAGCCTACACTAAAGCTATCCACGACAATGCCTTTGACCCAAGAAGTACCGTTCCAATAAGCATATTTGAAGGCTAACTTTGACAAAATCCTAACTGTATCACTATAGGTGATATGAGGAAAGCCTCGGTGGTCTAAGGCTAAGCTTGGGAAATATCCTGTTCCTCCGCTATCCACTACTTCAATCTGCCATTGAACACCATCCCAGAAGGCATATTTCAAAGAGCCATGGGTCCGGTCGTGATAGGCAATATACGGCAGGTTATTGGAATCTAAGACCAGACAAGTCGTCCGTATCAGGTTTGCCGAATCCAGAGTTTCTTTGACCCAGATAGAACCGTTCCAGCGAGTATGCCGCAGCCCTGAAGTCCGACCTTCATAGCTTAGGCAAGGGAATCCTTGGCGGTTTAATCTAAGCACTGGCCAGCCGTAGCCAGGCGAGGAGTCCACCACCTCAATCTGCCAGCCGCTGGCTTCCGCACTCCCAGTCAAACCGAGGATGACAAATCCTAAGAGAAAAACGGTTGGCTTACTTCGTAGCCTCAAGAACCTAAGAGTGGAAGAAATGAGCAACCCCATAATTATCCTTCTATCATTCAATTCAATACTCTAATGCTGTCAAGAACTTTATCCCTGACGACAGAGTATCCAGCACCGCCTGAAGCGGGGGAGTTATATA
>CAZJMM010000231.1:0-2355 GCA_964547155.1 uncultured Dehalococcoidaceae bacterium
GCACGACCGTTGTTGGTTTCAAAAAGAAAATGCAGTTCACAGAGGAAGTTATCGGTGAAGAGCCTTTAGACCTACCGCCCAAGCGCTTTTTTACTCAGTCTTTCTGGTTTGACTTGCCGCAGAGTGCCATTGACAAAATTACACACGCTCGGCGAGACCTTGCTGGTGGGCTCCATGCCGCTGAACATGCGGCTATAGGCATACTACCACTCTTTGCCCTGTGTGACCGCAATGACATTGGTGGTGTTTCTACTCCTCTTCACAGCGATACTGGCAAAGCACAGATTTTCATTTACGATGCTTATCCCGGTGGCATTGGCATTGCTGAGAAGGGTTATGAAATGGTAGCAGAGTTGTGGGGAGCAACCTTAAAAGCTATTGAGGAATGCCCTTGTAAGGGTGGCTGCCCCGGTTGTGTCCAATCGCCCAAATGTGGCAACAACAATGAACCTTTAGACAAAGAAGCTGCTGTAATTCTGCTTAGGGAGTTACAACAATTATGAATTTAAGTGAAGGCAGTTACGAAACGTCAGATTTTGAAGCTGCCTGATCTAACAAATAATCTAACAAGGATGATGGGGACGGTTTGTTTCATATCTTAACCGCAACTTAACCAGTTCCCCCCTATCCTTATAGATATTCTTGTCCGTGATAAAAAAGACTGCATCTATTTTTGTCTACAAAATTCAGAGCGTCGGTGATTCACATAGTCGTTGAGTATTAGTATATTTAGCAAGGTAGATATAGCCCATTCCGCTAGTGTGAGAAAGCTCTTGAATTTCGTACCTGCCTTGTAGAATTACCCCAGAAGCTAAAACATCGGTGAAAAGGGGAGGACATAGCCACAGTATAGGCAACTTCGTCACCTGGGAATCGAAGCAGTTAAGAGTCTTCTAAGTTATTTTCAATCTACTTCAACTGGCTTTTGGCGACGTCACCGGCAACGGGTAGTTTGAAAGTCTCTCCCCGGTAGGCTTTGACCATTAAAATAATCCACAGAATAAAGCTGATAATTCCCACTACAAGACCTATAATCCAGCCGATAAAGGGTATCCAGTTGAAAATTAGCCAGATTACATGAAGCCCGCCAAAGGTGACGATGGATTGAAGAGCATGGAACTTGACGAACTTGCTTTCTTTCTCAAGGACAAGGAAAATTATGCCCGTTATCCAACCTCCGAGATAACAGAGAAGTCCAGCTACATTGGCATCCAGCCCGGTGCTTGATTTTTCTGAAGTCATTTCTCCCACCTCCTTGTGAATTTTATAAGCCTTTTTTAGCAATATAAGCAGCAGCGTCAGCTAATCGACAGCTATAGCCCCACTCATTGTCATACCAGGCAAGTACCTTGACCATATTGCCACCGATAACCATGGTGCTTAAGGCGTCAAAAATGGCACTGGCAGGATTGCCTTTGAAGTCGGAACTTACTAAGGGCTCCTCGCAATATTCCAGAATACCCTTTAATTCCTTTTGGGACACTTTGAGAAAAGCCTCATTGACCTGCTCGACGGTCACCTCCTTATTCAAGTCAGCGACGAAATCAACCAGGGAAACAGTGGCTACTGGCACCCGTAGAGCCACGCCATGAAGCTTGCCTTTCAATTCCGGGAAGATTTCACCTAACATCCTAGCTGCGCCTGTGGTGGTGGGTACAATATTTTCGGCTGCTGCCCGGGCGCGACGTAGGTCTCGATGAAACATGTCCTGAAGCCTCTGGTCATTGGTGTAGGCGTGAATAGTGGACATCAGCCCCTTAACAATGCCGAAATTCTGATGCAACACTTTTACTAGCGGAGCGATGCAGTTGGTGGTGCATGAGGCGTTGGAGATGATGCGATGTTGAGCCGGATCATACTTGTCTTCATTAACACCGAGAAGGATGGTCATATCTTCACCTTTAGCCGGAGCTGAGACAATAACCTTTCTAGCTCCACCCTGTAAATGGGCGGCTGCTTTATCAGCATCGGTGAAAAGTCCTGTGGACTCAACAACTACCTCCACGCCATAGTCCCGCCAGGGGATTTTGGCTGGGTCTCGCTCGGCTAAGACTTTAATTGCCTTGCCGTCAATGAGCATAGAATCGTCCTTGGCTTCGACCTTGCCTGAATAAATGCCGTAAGTGCTGTCATACTTGAAGAGATGAGCGTTGGTCTTGGCATCAGTGAGGTCGTTAACTGCCACTGCTTCCAGCGTTCCTTGATGGTACTGGTTAATGGTTCTAAGGGTCAGTCTGCCAATCCTGCCAAAGCCGTTAATGCCAATTTTAGTTGCCATTTTTGCCCCCTTTATTTTTTAGTTTAGTTCTTTGTTGAGATTGCTTCGCTTTGCTCGCAATGACAAGGGTAAATTGC
>CAZJMM010000232.1:0-2319 GCA_964547155.1 uncultured Dehalococcoidaceae bacterium
ATTTAGCTTGATGCGCTCCTTGATGGATAACACTTTTATTGCTTTAAAGTCTTCTTCTTTATCAAAAAATAAGTCTAGTTTGTTAAGAACCGTGAGCCTTAGTTTGTGCCCTAATTTGAGTTCATCAAGAATTTTTTCTACTGTTAAGCACTGTTCAGCAGCGTCTGGGTGTGTTATGTCAACTAAGTGGAGCAGCAAACGCGCTTCTGCTAGTTCTTCAAGAGTAGCTCGAAAGGCAGCTACTACTGTGGGTGGCAATTTATGGATGAAACCCACAGTATCGGTGAGTAAGAACTGACTGCCGCCAGGTAAAGAAATGAGTCGTGTTACAGGGTCAAGGGTGGAAAAAAGTTTATCCTCTACCACCACATTAGCCTGGGTTAAAGCATTGAGTAAGGTACTTTTGCCAGCATTGGTATAACCTACCAGAGCCACCACTGGGATACCGCTTCGTTGACGTTGACGGCGGTATAATGCTCGATGTTTTCTTATCTCTTCGATTTCCGACTTAAGGCGGTGGATACGATTGCGAATTAGGCGACGGTCAGTCTCTAATTGGGATTCACCAGGACCTCTGGTGCCGATGCCACCACCTAATCGTTCTAAATGACTCCATTGACCAGCTAATCGAGGTAGAAGGTATTCGTGTTGGGCTAATTCTACTTGCAACTGTCCTTCGTGAGTCTGAGCCCTCCGGGCAAAAATATCTAATATCAGGGCGGTACGGTCAATAACTTTAACTCCCAGAGCCTCTTCCAAATTTCTCTGTTGCCTTGGAGATAGTTCATCATCGAAGATTGCTATACTATAACCAGTTCGTCCTCGCAGTCCAATTAATTCTTTCAATTTTCCACTACCCAGGTAATAACTGGGGGAAGGTTTAGTTAATTTCTGGGTAAGCTTACCCACTACTTCCGCCCCAGCGGTCTGAGCTAAGTCAGACAATTCCTCTAAAGAGCTAGTAATGGACCAGCCGTCCTGGGGTGTTTTAGCTTCTACTCCGACCAGAAAGGCTCGCTCTACTTCTGCTTGAGTTAAAAAAGTCCGGCGCGTTTTATACCTTACCTCTTGCTTTAAGCTATGTAAACTATTTCCTGTGGCTTGAGTTCCAAGCAAGCAGTCTTTTTACTCCCTCTTTAAACTGAACATCGGGTACAGTTAAGGAAAAACGAATATAGCCTTCGCCTCCCTTACCATAACCGACTCCAGGAGTCACCGCAACTCCAGCTTCGTCCAGCAGTTTCAAAGTGAACTCCTCAGCATTATAACCTTCAGGAATTTTAGCCCAGATATAGAAACTGGCTTTTGGTGGTCTGGCTTTGAGACCTATCTTGTTAAGGGTGGCTATTAGCTCATCCCGTCGCCGTTGATAAATAAGGTTGTGTTCATTCACGCAGTCCTGAGGACCTGATAAAGCTTCTATGGCTGCCCATTGAACAAATTGTGAGACGCCTGAATCAAGATTAGATTTGACCCGGAACAGAGCATCTATCATTTTAGCGTTGCCTACTGTCATTCCTATCCGCCAGCCTGTCATGTTGTAAGTCTTGGATAACGAATGGAATTCCACACCCACTTCTTTTGCACCGGATACTTGTAGGAAGCTCACTGCTCTGTAGCCATCAAAGGCAACTTCAGTATAGGGAGCATCATGGCACACAGCTAAATTATGCTTCTTCGCAAAACCAACTACTTTTTCAAAGAAATCGAGCCCGGCTGTGGCTCCAGTAGGATTGTTGGGGTAGTTAAGCCACATGAGTTTAGCTCGCTTGAGGACTTCTCGAGGTATGATATCTAAATCAGGCAGGAAGCTTTCTTCGGTTAAGGGCATAAAATATGGCTCTCCGCCAGCCAGTATGGTGCTCATAGAATAGACTGGATAACCAGGGTCAGGTACTAAAGCTATATCACCAGGGTCAATAAAACAGAAAGACATGTGTCCAATACCTTCTTTGGAACCAATAAGAGGTAGCACTTCTTTTTCAGGGTCTAAGTTAACACCAAATCGTGTCTTATACCAAGCTGCAATAGCTTGACGGAGCTGGGGTAAACCGTTGGTTTCTGGATAACGATGGTTGGCTGGGTCTCCAGCCGCCTGGCATAGCCGTTTCACAATATGGTCTGGTGTTGGTATATCTGGGTCACCAATAGCAAAACTTATGACTTCTTCACCTTTAGCTCTCTTCTCAGCAATCTTTCTGTTTATCTCCGCAAAGAGATACGGCGGTATCCTATTAAGACGCTGTGACATTTTCATTTTAGCCATTCTCCTGAAAAAACTTCTGTTACCGGTCCGGAAAGCCATATCTCCCCTACTCC
>CAZJMM010000233.1:0-2306 GCA_964547155.1 uncultured Dehalococcoidaceae bacterium
CGCCCGCCAAAGTAGCCGGGATTTTGACAGCGATATTCTCCGCCCAGGTAGCAATTTCGCGCGCTTCTTTGACCATCCCTTCCACGTCCTGGCTCAAGACCTCGGTAGAAACTGGACCAGGCACAATTTTACAGATTTCTTTAATGAGTCCTTTGTAGTCTTTTTTGCCCTCTCTGGAGACCAGGCTGGGGTTGGTGGTGACGCCGCTGATGACTCCCAGTTTCACCCCGTGCCGTATGTGGTCAATATTAGCCGTGTCCAGAAACAAACGCATTTCCTATGCCTCCAACTCTCAATTCAATGGTAAGGTTACCTGGGCTCCTTCCACCAGTGTCTCCTTAGCCGCTTTGAGAAAGCCCGAAAACAAAGGGTGCGGGCGGTGGGGGCGGGAACGGAACTCGGGATGGAACTGGCAGGCTAACATCCAGGGATGGTCTCTAATCTCACAAATCTCGACCAGCTTCCCATCCTTAGACAAGCCGCTGGCTACCAGCCCGGCTAAGTTAAAATCCTCCCGGAAGCGGTTGTTGAACTCAAAGCGGTGGCGGTGGCGCTCATAGACCACGGCTTCACCGTAGGCTTCAGCAGCTCTCGTCCCCGGCACTAAATGACAGGGATAGATGCCCAGCCGCATCGTCCCACCCATATCACTGACCTGGCGCTGCTCGGGGAGCAGGTCAATCACCGGGTACGGCGTCTTTGGGTCAAACTCTGTGGAGTTGACCTTGTCACTCTTAAGAGTATATCTGCCAAATTCAATGACCATCACCTGCATCCCCAGGCACAGCCCCAGATAGGGTATATTATTTTCCCGGGCATAGGTAGCGGCAACTATCATCCCCTCAATTCCACGCATACCAAAGCCGCCCGGGACAATTATTCCCTGGGCTGCCTTGAGCAAGTTGCCGTCGCCTTTTTCCAGCTCTTCTGAAGCTACCCACAGGATGCTCACCTGGCGGTCGCAAGCCAGCCCGGCGTGGCACAGGGCTTCCCGGACTGAATAGTAAGCGTCCTTCAACTCTACATACTTACCGACCAAAGCTATCCTGACTGGCTCCTTCGGCGTTTTGAGCTTCTCCACCAGTTGCCGCCACTCCTCTAAGGCTGGTGGCTGGGCTTTAAGCCCCAGACGCGCCACCATTAGCTTTCCCAGACCGGCATCCTCCAGTATCAGTGGCACTTCATAGATAGTTCCTGCGCTTGGCAACGGGATGACGGCTTCCCGGTCAACATCGCAGAACAGGGAGATTTTGTCCTTAATCGCTTCTGAGATTTCGTGGTCGCTTCGGCACAGAATCACATCCGGCTGTATACCGATGCGCCTCAGCTCATTAACGCTGTGCTGGGTAGGCTTGGTCTTGAGCTCGCCGGTAGTGGCGATGTAAGGCAGGAAGGTAACGTGGACGTAAAGAACATTGTCCCTGCCCTCTTCCTTCCTCATCTGCCGAATAGCCTCCAGAAAGGGCAGCCCTTCAATATCGCCGACAGTACCACCGACCTCTATTAGAATCACTTCAGCTTTGGAGGTTTCGGCTACCTGGCGGATGCGGCGCTTAATTTCGTTGGTGACGTGAGGGACGACCTGGATGGTGCCACCTAAGAAATCCCCTCTTCTCTCCCGGGCAATGACAGCCTGGTAAATTTGCCCTGAAGTAACGTTAGAAGCTGAAGTCAGCTCAACATCAATGAACCTTTCGTAATGTCCCAAATCCAAATCCGTCTCCGCCCCGTCCTGGGTAACAAAGACCTCCCCGTGCTGGTAAGGTGACATTGTCCCCGGGTCAACATTAAGGTAAGGGTCGAGCTTCTGTACTGATACCGAGACCTGGCGGCTCTTGAGGAGAGTGCCCAGGGAAGCGACACTAATGCCCTTGCCCACCGAGCTCACCACCCCACCCGTTACAAAAATGTATTTAGCCATCTCTTAAGCCTTTTACTTTAAGCACCAAGCATGGGATGACCAGAACCGGGGTCCCCGCAAAATCGTTAGATTTTGTAGGGCATTAAATATGTATTTAGCCATCTCTTAAGCCTTTTACTTGTGTCATGGCGAGGAACGTTCTCCCTCTGTCATTGCGAGGGGCAAAGCCCCGAAGCAATCCCACGAGATTGCTTCGTCTCGCTCGCAATGAGACTGCCAGTTGAACTCCAAGGTTGTGTCGCTTAAACCTGCTGGTATGTAAAAAACAATGTACTTTGGGTCACTGGAAACTCAATGGTTGGGGAAATTTCAAGTCAAAGAAAATTCAGCGGTTTTTATTCATTATAAAGAGCTATTTACGGCTTTGTCAAGCAACTCACAACTG
>CAZJMM010000234.1:0-2287 GCA_964547155.1 uncultured Dehalococcoidaceae bacterium
GGTGGAGATGGAACAAAGTAAGGGCAATTCCATATGTTGCGGCACCAGTGCCTGGACTAATTGCGATTTCTCGTCTAAGTCCATAAGGACGGAGCGGTTACTTAGTGCCAAAGGCACGGGAGCTGAACTTCTGGTAACTTCGTGCCCGAAATGTCAAATCCACTTCAGATGTGCCATGGTAGCCAAGGGGGCAGAAAAAGGTCCCGATTTACAGATTGAGGTCATGGATTTAACCCAGTTAGTGGCTACGGCATTGAGAGGCAAAAACCATGAATAAGTCTATCTTGGTAATCGGCGGTGGCATAGCTGGTATCCAGACTTCCATTGATCTAGCCAATATGGGGTTTCAGGTTTATTTGGTGGAGAAATCACCTAGTATTGGTGGGAAGATGGCACAGCTAGACAAGACCTTCCCCACCAATGACTGTTCAATGTGTATCCTGGCACCTAAGATGATTGAAGCCGGACGGCATACCAATATAAAATTGCTGACTTACTCTGAAGTCCAGGAAGTCTCAGGCAATGCAGGTGAGTTCAAAGTGAAGATTCATAGGAGAGCTCGCTATGTAGATGAGATAAAGTGCAAGGCTTGTGGGGAATGCATCAAGGTATGTCCAGTGGATGTGCCTTCCGAGTTTGACGAAGGTCTTTCCAAGCGGAAGGCCATTTATATTCCCTTTCCACAAGCTGTACCCAACAAATATGTTGTGGACAAGCGAGGTTACCCTCCGTGTCGGGCTGCCTGTCCGGCTGGGGTAAACGCCCAGGGCTATATAGCACTTATCTCTCAAGGAAAGTTCAAGGAGGCTATAGAGGTAGTGCGCAGAACGATGCCCTTTCCCGGAGTCTGTGGACGAGTGTGCACGCACCTCTGTGAGACAGAGTGCGAGCGAGGTGAGGTGGACCAACCCATGTCAATAAGAGCTTTGAAACGGTTTATAGCTGATTATGAATTGAAGATAGGCAGGGAGAAATCAACACCAGCTAAGAAAACCAAAGAAGCCAAGGTGGCTATAGTTGGCTCAGGTCCAGCAGGTCTGGCTTGTGCTTATGACTTAGTTAGAATGGGATATCTCGTTACCGTTTTTGAAGCTGCTTCCGAGGCTGGTGGCTTACTCCGGTATGGCATTCCTGAATACCGCTTGCCAAAATTAGTGCTGGATAACGAAATTAATTATCTAAAAGAATTAGGTGTAGAAATTAGAACCGGTATCCCAGTTAAAAAACTTAATGAGATTTTCGATCAAGGTTATAAAGCCATTTTTATGGCTTCGGGAGCCTGGTCAAGCCAGAAAATGGGCATTCCTGGGGAAGAAACCAGCGGAGTCTTTCCTGCTTTAGATTTCCTGAGACAGGTAAATTCGGGGATGAAAGTTAGTTTGGGGGATAAAGTAGCTGTAATTGGTGGTGGTAATGCTGCGGTGGATGCAGCTCGTGTAGCCCTACGCCTTGGAGCCAAAGAGGTAACAGTAGTCTATCGGCGGTCTCGAGCTGAGATGCCGGCTATCCCCAGTGAAATTGAAGATATGGAGCACGAAGGGATAAAACTTTATCTTCTGGCAGCTCCGACTAAGGTCTTATCCGAAGATGGCAAACTGACAGGTATCGAGTGTATTCGCATGGAGTTGGCTGAGCCTGATGCTAGTGGGCGCCGCCGTCCGGTGCCTATTAAAGACTCAGAATTCACCCTAAAGGTAGACAATGTCATCATTGCCATTGGGCAAAGTGTAGATAAAACCACTATTTCGGAAGAATTAGCTTATACTGGTGCTGGAACACTTCAGGTTGATCCAGTCAGCCTACAAACAAATATTGACGGCGTTTTTGCTGGTGGGGATGCGGTTAGACCGGCTGATGCCATTTCTGCAATTGCTGCCGGCAAAGAGGCAGCTATTTCTATTGACCGTTACTTACGCAAGATAAACTTAAAGGAAGGTCGGCCGGAGGTGCGAGAGAAAATCAAAGAAGTAGCCAAAAAAGATGCGGCGAAAAAAGCAAGGGCAATTATGCCTGCTGTTGAAGCGTCAGCAAGAGTTCGTTCTTTTGCCGAGGTTGAGCTGGGGTTTGATGAGGCAACAGCTATTGCTGAAGCCAAACGCTGTCTCCATTGCGCCATATGCTCTGAATGCCTGGAATGTGTGAAAAGTTGTGAAGCTCAGGCGATTAATCACGAGATGGGAGACGAGTTTATTGAGGTGGATGTGGGTGCCATAATAACAGCTACTGGCTTTGACCTTTATGACCCTTCAAAACCTGAAGAATATGGCTATGGGAAGATTAATAACGT
>CAZJMM010000235.1:0-2279 GCA_964547155.1 uncultured Dehalococcoidaceae bacterium
GTACTGGATACCGAGCAGAACAAAAGCGATGATAAGATAGGTGATGGCACTCTCTGCGCCCAGCCACGTCCCAACCCCCGTAATCACGCCGTAAAGAATGCCAAAAAGAAGGGCAACCAGCAAATACATCCTGGTTTGAAGCCACATAGTTACCTCCCTCTATCCCCTAATTAAAATGATACCAGATAGGCAGGAGGAAGGGCAAACGGGAGATAGGTTACCCTTATAGTGGAGCTGGGGTATCAATAGGTGGAACTTTTTCTACTACGTTTGCTCTAGCCCGCTGAATGCTGGTTCGAATCCCCTTCGGTGGGCCTTGGGGGATAGTTCCCGAACTTTTATTTGAGAAGAAGGGACTGATACCGGCATTACAGCAATTTTTCGTCTCCAGCTAGCAAACTCTCTCACGCGTGAGCTGACCTCAGTAGGCACCTTCAAACATTGCGGTAATATACAAATATTCTACTGAGCGACTCACCCCAATTCCTGTCTTTGTGAACCGCGGTTCTAATATGTTCTTCCTGTGCCCAGTGCTACCCATCCAACCTGAAACAGCCCACTCAGACACCTCTTTCAATGTGAGATAAGAACCGGGTATCCATCTTCTCTGGGGAGTCTCTGATATATTCTCACCTCTTGTTGTGCCAGGAGGTTGCCCGTATCCAAAGTCTCTTTCCCCAGCGGCCCTGTCGTGACTGAAAAACCCATGAGTTGCCATACTAATACTGTGCTCCCTTGCGAGACTTGTTAGCAGTGAGTCCTTGCTTAGGGGACTTAATCCGAAGCTCTGCCTCTCACTATTTATCAGAACATACACGAGCTCCTCGACCTCTTCATTAGTGTAGCTGGCCCCTGTCTGAACAATTTGTGGCGGCTTGGCAGGAGAAGATGGCACCACAGGATTAGGTGTTGTAGCTGCTGGTGCTGAAGTAGTAACAGTAGGAGTTGAAGTTGCCGGTTTCGATATGGATGAAAACCAAGAAGAGATTGAGCCGAAGGCTTGGTCCTTATAGCTAGACGCTGGTTGTACCCCAGCAAAAGCCAGCACTAAAAACAAGCCAATCAAGGAAGACATGGTCAATTTCATGCTTGGAAATCGCCAGCTGTTCCTAGCAATAACTCTGCACATCCAAATAAAGAAAACAAATTCTGCCAGAAATATTAGACTACCGAACAAAGGGCTGGAGGAAAGTTCTTGCGAGAATAATTTGACACCCGACCAGATAAGAAGACCAAATAGTGATAATATGCAGAGGTTTAAAAGTAACCTATATAACTTCCCAATTCCTTTATGCTTTCTAGTCGTATAACTGAACCATTTCTCAACTGAGTATATGCAAGAAAATCCCACTAAGAGCCAAAATGGAATGAAGCTTCCAATGTAAATGCTAATACCTAAGCCAATAATAGAGAGAGCAAATATCAACAATAACGCCCATAGCCAATTCTTGATTGGTCGATTAACGACCTGTTTACCGTGATTGCTTGTTTTGGGCTTGGCTGGTTCCGCTTCCTCCTTCTTGCGTCCCGCTTCTGTAGATTCCCTACGTCTCTCCCTGGTGGTAGTCTTGCCAAACCACCGTGCTTCCTTCCCGAAGTCTGCTCCCGGCCCATAGCTTGGCGATGGAAAGCTCTTCTCGCATTTATTGCATCTCCAAGATTCGAACCTGGGATTATAGGATATATTGGAGCTTCCGCAACTTGGGCATAGCCCTCGGCCTCTACCCTCCTTTTGAGCAGCCCAGAATTCGTCTTCTCTCTTGGGCATCTCGGTCACCTACCACCAACATTGGTATGACCCTTCGTTAGGGATTATAGCATATAACATGCCAAAGTAATAAGCAGGAGTGCTCTTCTATTACTTTGGTCAAGGTAATGAAACTACCACAGGTGTGCGGGAATATGGTTTCTCTGTCTTGATAAGGCGGAGTAGATAGCTAACTTAAGGTAATATCATTACCATTATAGTAGGGCTTAGCGGATTCGCCCCCTGACCTTCTCCGGATTATTTATTAGCCTCCCCATTTCGCAAAGAGCTTGCCCTGAGTGCAGCGAACGGGTTAGGGTGAAACTCTAGACAGGCACAAGCGCAGAACTAGCAAGAAGCGGGGTGTCAAGAGGGGTGCTAACCCCTCTTTCAATTTCGTCCCCTTCCCCGCATAAATCCCTCCTTTGCCTTGCTCGGGGAAGGGGATACAGGGGATAGGGCACCATATCTCTTCAAAGTGCGTGACGGCGTCCTTTACATAACAACAAAACATTTTACATAACTCTAAAAA
>CAZJMM010000236.1:0-2257 GCA_964547155.1 uncultured Dehalococcoidaceae bacterium
AAAGGGGTGGAGGTGAGACTTGATAGCTCCACCTCGGTAGAAGACATGGTTGTCGGTCGCTATGTCACCATTGAGGGTGAAAAGCGCCGTTTCTTTGGCATGATTACCGATGTTACTCTGGAGGCGACTGACCCCAAGGTTGCAGTGACTCCTCCTGATATTTCTGACCCTCTAATCGCTGAGGTGATTGCTGGTACTACTACTTATGGCAAGCTCCATGTCTCGCCTTATCTGACTATCGGCAGTGACGCTGTCAGTATTCTAGAAGGTCCTCAGCCGGTGAAGACGGTACCGGCTCACTTTTCCATGGTCAAGTTAGCCTCCCAGAGGGATGTGGAGCTCGTTTTTGGTTCTGAGGATGAGAAGCAATTTTACATCGGCACACCTTTAGATATGGAAACTAAAGTCTGCCTCAATGTCTCTGAGTTTGCAAAACGGTCTAACGGGGTCTTTGGCAAAAGTGGTACCGGGAAGACTTTCCTTACCCGCCTGTTGCTAATTGGCATTCTTCAAAAACAGGCAGCGGTAAGCCTTGTCTTTGACATGCACAACGAATATGGTTGGGAAGGACGTGATGAGAGGGGGCACAAGGTAAAGGGGCTGAAGCAACTATTTCCATCCCGAATAGCCATTTTCTCTTTGGATGAAGAAAGTTCCCGGCGACGGAAAGTTAACACTGACTTTGTGGTTAAGATCGGCTATGACGAAATCGAACCGGAAGATATCGGGCTATTGCGCCAGACTCTCAATCTTACTGAAGCCTCAACTCAGGCTATCTATCAGCTGGCGCGGGAATTTGGGCAACGACGGTGGCTGGGGAGTTTGCTCAGCATGGAGGATGGAGAGGCAACAAAAGAGCTTATTTCTAAGTTGAATATACACGAAAGCACCTACCGGAATTTGCGGCGAGGATTGGAGAAACTAAGGCGTTTTCCTTTTTTGGTAGAGCAAGCTCCAGACAACTCGGTACAGCGTATTCTCGATTATTTGGAGCGAGGGATAAATGTCATTCTTGAATTTGGCGGCTATGAGGATTACGCTGCTTATATCTTAGTTGCCAACATGCTCAGCCGTCGGATTCATGCCCAGTATCAGGAAAAGATGGAAAAGGCGATGGGGGATGACACTGCCCGACCGCGCCCTTTGGTCATTACTATTGAAGAAGCCCACCGCTTTCTCAACCCTGAACTATCGGAGCAGACTATCTTTGGCACTATCGCTCGTGAGATGCGGAAATACAATGTCACCCTGCTTGTAATTGACCAGCGCCCCAGTGGCATCGATGACGAAATAATGTCTCAAATAGGAACAAAAATAACTTGTTTGCTGGACAACGAGCGGGATGTTGATAGCGTGCTGGCTGGAGTAACCGGCAGGAGTGAACTTAAGTCTGTCCTTTCCAAGCTGGAAACAAGACAGCAAGCCCTTATCTTTGGTCATGCTGTCCCCATGCCGGTGGTGATTAAGACAAGAGAATATGGTTCGGTGGCATCTTACAAAGAATTTGCCTCGCCAGCGTCGTCTGAGCGAAGGCAGAAATCAGAAAAAGACGACTTATGGGCAGAATGAGTTTTCATTAGTGAAAAGTAACCTAAAATGGAGGTTAGGAATGAGTGCGAAGTCTAAGAAGCGCAAATCCTGGCAGGAGAAGTTGGCAGATGACCAAGGTTTGCCAATGGTCCAAGAAATCACAGACAAGATGAGCCATAGGTGGGGGACGGGTACGGTTGTTATTCCAGCACCGAGGGAAGTTGATGAAATTATGAGAAAAGTCCCCAGAGGTAAAGTCATTACTATAAATGAAATCCGAGCCATGCTTGCCCGAAAGCATGGTGCCAGCATCGGTTGCCCGATAACCACTGGGATTTTTGCCTGGGTAGCGGCTCATGCTGCCGCGGAAATGGCAGCGGAAGGGAAAAAGGATGTTACTCCTTACTGGCGGACGTTAAAATCTAAGGGAGAACTTAACGAAAAGTATCCAGGAGGAGTAGAGAAACAAACAGCACTTCTAAGAGAAGAAGGACATATAATTGAGCAGGGAAAAGGCAAAAAGCCACCTAAAGTCAAAGACTTTGAGAAGCATCTGGTAAGGGCTTAGACTAAGCATAAAAGATATTGGGTGCTGCTGTTCCTCAAGAGTCCTATCTGACGACTATATCTCATCCTGGAGATAAGTCATCCGCAAAGGCACTAATTATGGGAACTACTGAACTCGATGTGGTGACCGGGGCTTTCGGTTTTATAGGCAAATACTTAA
>CAZJMM010000237.1:0-2242 GCA_964547155.1 uncultured Dehalococcoidaceae bacterium
CGTCATGACGAGTAGCACAGTCAATTTCATAGAGTGTCTGTAGAGCGGCAACCCTTGCCTTGCGCCTAACGCTTAACATTTCAATAACTGTTCCCTAATAAACGAACATTCCCTATCCGTAACCGCAACAGCCCAGCTTTTCTGGCTGCCTCAAGACATTCCCCAGCATGAAGAAGTGAAGTAGTTGGTAAATCCCCCATGAGAAAGTCAGGGTGAAAAGCCAAAAGAGCGTAGGGAATATTTGAGTCTAATGAAGCAATGAACTGAGCAATCTTAAAAACTTCTTCCTTATCCACATAGCCTGGAATAAGCAAGGTACTGGCAACCAGGAAAGGCGGCTGGGGACGCTCTTTAATATAGCTTGCCAGAAATCGAAAGTTCTCCAGGGTTCTTTGGTTACTCACTCCACATAGGGCTACATGCAACTCATCACTCCAAGCCTTGAGGTCAAACTTTATACACCCTCCTGAAACAAGAGATAGTTCGGCAGCTTGTTTGAGTAAAGCTGGGTGCATGGAACCGTTAGTTTCCCAGCAAATACGGAGAATTCGTCCCTTGTTTCTTTCAAAAGCCAAACGAGAAGCTCTTAAGGCGTGAGGTAGCTGGGGTGTAGGGTCACCACCAAAGTGACAGACGCAAGACGTGCGTTCGTCGACAGCTTCAGCCAATTCTGAAGCACTCACCCAGTCTTGATGCCTTGCTGCCAAACGATAATGCCAATTCTGGCAAAAGAGACAGTCAAAGGAGCAAGCTTGATAAAAAACAGCCAAATTCTTATAACCATATTCTGGTCCAGCACAATAGGCATAATCAGGATAACCAGCTCCAGTGCCACCGGGACATACCCAGTCAGCAACACAATTGGTAGGTAGCGGGTCATAATACCAGCTTACATTGCCCTTTTCTACTGTAGCACCACTGAGTTTTCCTTTTTCCACTACCCGCAAACCACAATAGCTTCGCTCCCCTTCCAAGAGCTGACATTCATTAACACACAAATGACAAGCGATTCCATCCTCAGACTTAGGGGGTTGTGGGGGCAAGTTAAAAGGCTGTCTCGCTCGATGATGAACTTCCTGAATATCCATACACACGTTTGCGAAATTTTGCCGAATACATTCGAGACATAAACCCAAGCTTTTAGAGACAAAGGCGGATTCTCTACCACAATAACAACATATACAATCAGTTCTAATAGGCATAGTTTGTCTTAGCATTTTAGTCAGATGGGTTCCTTTAAAGATAATACCCGGCAGCTGAAAATCTCTTAATTCAACAAGTAAGATGTAGAGCTGCCACCACCTTTTGAGAACTGCAGAGTTGATTGAAAGTCAGGCAAGCATCGTCCGTGGCTTGACTTATAATCGTCACACCGTGTCTCTCCACATAATCTTTTACATCGTGAGGCACCCTAAGTCCACCATGGCTCCCGGTACCAATTATTAGTATCTCTGGTTTTTCTTGCATAATCTCCTTCAGGTCTTCAACACACAATCTATGCCCTTCTTTCTTCCACCAATGACTCTTGACACGGTCTGGCAAAATGACTAAGTCAGAAGTGTATTTTTTGCCCTTGATTACAATTTCACCAAACTGGTAGGAGTCAATCATAACGCTCGCCAGCTTGCTATCTCATTAACACTCTGAAGGTTTCCGATATTGAAAGTCTGCACTCCCGGACTAATTCGCCGGATTAAGCCAGTAAGCACCTCGCCCGGACCTATTTCAAAGAAGGTGGTCACACCCCTCGCTATAATATTCTCCACAGAGCGCTGCCACTGGACACAATGACGAAGTTGTCTCACAAGTTCTTCTTTTATTGCCTCGACCTCGGTTACTGCTTCAGCAGTGACATTAGTCACAATGGGAGCTAAAGGCGAGTTAAAGGTGAACCGCGCAATAGCCTCCTTTAATCCCGGAATAGCAGGCTCCATTAAAGAAGAATGGAAGGCGCCGCTTACTTTCAATGGTACAATACGGCGGGCTCCTTTTGTCTGGGCTAATCGCCTCGCCTTAGCTAAATTCTCATCCGACCCACTAATAACAATTTGCCCTAGAGAATTAATATTGGAAATCTCAGTGCCAGTATACAAACAAATTTCTTCAACAACACCTTGGTCCATTCCCATTAGGGCAACCATACCACCTGCCTTGCGCCTGCCAGCTTCATGCATTAAGCGCCCCCTCTCACGCACGAGACGAATTCCATCGGCTAAACTAAGGACACCCGTTGCCACTAAGG
>CAZJMM010000238.1:0-2220 GCA_964547155.1 uncultured Dehalococcoidaceae bacterium
CGGAGACAAAAAACAAAGAGAAAAGTTGCTCAAATGATAGGGATAGTCTTGCCAAAAACTGAATAGCTATCATTAGACAATCACAGGCAAAAGAGCCTCTGAAATATAGGGGTTCTTTTGCCTTTTTTTGTGCCTATTTTAGGGGTAGTCAGATTTTCTGACTACCCTTTTTTATGCTCTTATGCGAGGGCGTGGGAGTTTGGATTCCCACGCCCTTTTTTGTGCCCAGAAATCTATACTTTTTCTCCCTCTTATTCTAAAACCTCACCAGAGCCCCAAGAAAGCCTACCAAAACCACCGGAAACACCACACCCCTTTTGCCCCAGTGGGCGAGACCTCATTTTTCAGTCTTGAATTGCAGCCCTCTTACAACAAGCTCCTTAATAGTTGCCGCTTCATTGAACAATGCAGGCTAACGTTCACTGCGCACGATCGCTGGCACGCTTTTATTTGGCGTTGAGATCAAGAGCGCAAAGTGAATGGCAATTTGAGAATTTAGGCTGCCAGCTACCAACTGATAGCCGGCAGCCTGGGAGGAGGTATGAGTGAAAGGTTGTTAGTAGCATAAATACATTCTAGCTTCATGGTTCGCCCCCGTGGTATCTTGCCGTCTATGTTCAGCCCCTTCTAAGCATATCTTGCCAGTTCCATTTCCATCAAGTATAGTTCATGACCCCTTGCAATGCCCTGGCAGATTACGATTTGAGTAGCTCTCCCCTGACTTTCTCAAAGTAATCCAATGATTGCGGGTTGGCCAGGGCATCCCTATTTAGGACCGTCCTACCGTGTAAAATATTGGTGACTGCACTTTCTACCTTCTTCATATTCATGGTGTACGGGATGTCCGGCGTCTCGACTATTTTGGCAGGAACATGCCTCGGAGAAGCTTTTTCTCGGAGACTCTTCCTGATTTTATTTTCCAAATCGGGTGTCAACTGGTATCCTTCAGCTAATTTGACGAAAAGAATGATACGCTGGTCTCCTTCCCAGCTTTGTCCTATGGCTAGGCTATCAGCTACCTCAGGCAGCCCTTCAACAATGTTGTATATTTCTGCTGTACCTATGCGAACGCCGGAGGGTTTCAGTACAGAATCAGAACGGCCGTAGAAAGTAGCTCCCAAAGTGTCGCTGTGAATCATAATGTAATCGCCATGGCGCCAGACGCCGGGATAAACATCAAAGTAAGCCTCCCTATATTTTTTGCCATCGCGATCGTTCCAGAAGTAAAGAGGCATGGACGGAGCCGCAGCTTCACAAACTAGTTCTCCCTGCTGGTCAAAGACTGGCTTACCTTCTTCATCATATGCTTTGACTTTCATCGCTAAAGCGGGACCTTGGAGTTCACCAGCATATACAGGTTGAATAGGACTTCCGGTAAAGAAACATCCGTTGACGTCGGTACCACCTGAACTCGAATTAAAATGGAGGTCTTTCTTAACATACTGATAGACAAACTCGAATCCTTCGGCTGAAAGAGGTGAACCAGTTTGCCATATCTCCTTCAAGGATGACAAGTCATAGTCCTTTGCAGGCTTAATGCCCTCGGCTTTTATGTAGTTGATATAGCTAGCACTACAGCCAAACATGGTTACTTTCTCATCCTGAATTAATTTCCACATAGCACCAGCGTCAGGGTAATTAGGATTGCCATCATAGAGAATTATAGTATTTCCCGTGGCCAAAGAGGTTAGCATCCAATTCCACATCATCCAGCTACATGTAGTTATAAAAAGGTGGATATCTTCTCGTCTCAGGTCAGTATGGATTATCAGCTCCTTTAACTGGTTAACAAGAATGCCGGCGGCCCCTTGAACCATGCATTTAGGCTTATCTGTTGTTCCAGAAGAAAACATGATAAACAGGGGATGGTCTGAGGGTAATTGTTCAAATGGAATTTCTGGCGTTTTTTCTTTAGCCAAGAAATCGTCCCAATATGTGGAGTTAGGAATAAAGCTGATGTCAGGCTTTTGTTCACCATACCGAGCCACTACCACTTTTTCAATAGAAGGTATTTCCTTGACAATCTCAGCCGTATTCAGCAGGCAATCAAAACGTCTCCCCTTGTAGTAATACCCATCGACAGTAAATAGGACTTTTGGTTCAATCTGTCCAAAGCGATCCACAGCTGCGCCTGGACCAATATCAGTGGCACAAGAAGCCCACACGGCGCCAACGCTGGTACTGGCAAGCATAGCCACAGCCGTCTCTATCATGTTGGGC
>CAZJMM010000239.1:0-2154 GCA_964547155.1 uncultured Dehalococcoidaceae bacterium
GTGCCAATATTGATAACCTGCCCTTTGACCTTATCCAGACTTATGTGTATAGCTTTATCCAATGCCTGGCAGAGGTCTCCTACATAAGTCCAGTCCCTCGTGTTATCCCCAGAGCCATGAACAGTCAGCGGCTCATCACGAAGGGCACTGGTGACAAAGCGAGGGATTACCTTCTCCAGGTGCTGATTTGGTCCGTAATTGTTAAAGGGCCGGATGATGATGGCTGGTATATCATAAGTCGCCCAATAGGAGTAAACCAATCTATCAGCTCCGGCTTTGGCACTGGCGTAGGGAGTGGTGGGGTTTAAAGGATGCTCTTCAGTCATAGGTACCTCTAGGGCTGTGCCATAAACTTCAGAGGTCGAGATATGAATAAACCTCTCCACAGAATCGCAATACTTTAACACAGCATTAGCCACTACCTGAGTTCCCAGGACATCGGTTTCGAAGAAGATAACGTTATCAAAGATTGATCTAGCAACGTGAGACTCGGCAGCAAAGTGAACGACCACATCTGACTTTGAAACTAGCTCATTTACAAGCTCCCCATTTCTAACGTTACCGTACCAAAAAGTGAAGCGAGAATCGGTCTTAATCTTTTCAGGGACATTATCTACATTGCCAGCATAAGTGAGGGCATCTAAGACAATGATGCGGTAGCTGGGATAATTCTCAAAGATATGCCTCATAAAATTGCTTCCTATAAATCCAGCACCACCGGTAATCAGTATTGTCTTACCCATTATCTCACCTCATCAAACCATTTGTGAAAGGTATAAAACGAAGCACAAAGCCTGAAGCCAAGGTCAGCCATCATTTTGTGCATCCTGTAATGGTTAACGTGAGGGTATTCCTCAATCCATTCCAAGCCCCAGGATTTACCCCAGTTTGCGCTAGCAACTATTAATGCCTTGCCTATCCCCTTTCCCTGAGCCTGATGGCTTACCCCTGATATAACACCTCTAAGTCCATTTGGATGGGCTACCTTGTGGCTATGGAAACCTACTATCTTTCCTTCCATCTCAGCCACCAACATTATATCGGCTTGATTCTCGTCAAGGCACGAATTCCGTGCCAACTCGGCATATAAAGTAGTACACTTGTCCCGGTCAAGTCTAGGGTCGTTGTGGAAATGACCAATGTGGCTAGCATAAACAGCTCTGGCAATGGCAGCCAATTCGTCCGCTTCAGATTTCAGGCAAGGACGAATTATGGCTGGTACGGGAACATTGGCGACCCGAGCATCGGCCAAGTTCAAGCGGTATGTAACCACTGTATCCATTAGCTGAAACCCGTGTCTCTCAAGCTCGTGAGCGAAACAGACATTATTAGTGCTAAAGCGGCTGATGAGCAGTCTAATGTCCTGTTCTGAACAGATATCCTGCACCTGCTTGAGTTTCTCGGGAGCTTCCTCACACAGCCGAGCTACTTTGAAGCCGAAAAAGTTGGTATCCCATTCCATAAGTTCAAACAAAGCCATCAGAAAACCCTCCTACAGACAAAACAATATTTATCATACTGACTCAGCCTTCTAGCCTAGTTTATCTCGGATGATATATTCCGGTCTATTTCTAACCTCCCTATTCACCCTGCCAATATATTCCCCCAGAATACCCAAACAAAACAGTTGAATCCCGGAGAACACTGTTATCAAAATAACAATCGTGGCGAACCCGGGGACGCCGAATCCATATAAAAGGTATCTAATAAGATAGAACAATGCCAGCAGGACCCCAACTGTTCCCAGGGATAAGCCCCCGAAGGTTGCAATTTTGAGGGGTATGTCGGTGAAAGAAGTCACCATATCAAACCAAAGACGTATTAACCCGAATAAGCTATACTTCGTTTTACCCGCTTGTCTTTCAGAATGCTCGACCTCTACTGTGCCGACCTTGAAGCCCATCCAGCACAACAGACCATCTAAGAATTTGCTTCTTTCCCTAAATAGCTTTAGTTGATTGATAGTGCCGGACTTTACGGCTCTGAAGCCGCTCAGGCTAGTTGCATCCACAGGCACAATCCTAGATAACACCCACTTGCTAAATAAAGACCCTGTTCTCCTGAAAACAGAGTGCTTGCGTTGCTGGAATACCCCAAAGACAATCTCGTGCCCTTCATCCAGCTTGTCAAGAAGCTTTGGTATCTCTTCAGGGG
>CAZJMM010000240.1:0-2132 GCA_964547155.1 uncultured Dehalococcoidaceae bacterium
CATGAGTTGTATTAAGAAACCGGAAAAGGAAAATGATACAAAGGAAGTCAACAAAAAGGGCACCTGTACCCGAAAAGACGAGCTTTGAGGTTCCTCCACAACCGATTCCAGGTAAACATATAGAGGAGACCGTGACCGTAGATGTCGTGGTCGTGGGTGCTGGAATATCCGGACTGACTGCAGCGCTCTCGGCTGCGGAGGCAGGCGCCAAGACTATACTGCTTGAAAAGAGCCCTACCTTCCAACAGCGTGGTCTGCATAATGCTGCCATCAATAGCAGGTTGCAGAAACAAGCGAGAATTAAGATCGACAGGGATCAGGTTATATCCACGATAATGGAGTTCGGAGCCTATAGGGGCGACCAAAGATTGGTCACACTGTGGGCTAACAATTGCAATAAGGTTATGGACTGGTTGCTGGATATGGCAGAGGCGGCCGAGATAGAAGTTGTCCTGGACCCAACTACCAAGCCCTGGTATTTCCCGAACTATCCAACGATTCATGTCTTTATGCCTAAATGGCAGGAGACTTTGGCTGGGATGCTGCAGAGTAATGCCCGAGCGCACGGGGTAGACATTCGTTTCGAGACTCCAGCAGTGCGATTACTCAGAGAGGGAAAGGGCAGGGTCACTGGCGTTATCGCTCAAACTCCACAGGGTGACTACACTCAGTTCAACGCTAGCAAGGCGGTGGTGCTCTGTACTGGGGATTATGGGGGTGATCCTCAGATGATTGATAAGTATTGTTGGCCAGGTATAAATGACCTTAAATGCGCTTATAAAGACTTTGTAAAAACCGGTGGTATCATAAACACCGGTGATGGGCACAAGATGGGAATGTGGATCGGCGCGGCTATAGATGATCCCCCTCACTGCGCGATACTTTTCGATTTTGCGGTCTTTAGCAAGGAGGAAATTTTTAACTTAGGTCGTCAGCCATGGCTTTACGTGAACTTAAATGGGGAACGATTCATGAATGAAGACCTGCCCTGGGGTTACGAAGCTGCCCAAATCATGCGACAGCCAAGCAAACTCGTATGGTCAGTATGGGATGCTAAGTGGAACCAAGAGGTGCTGAAAATGAAGAGTCAGTGCTGCAAAAACATGGGGCCACCGACATATCTGTGGGATCCAAAGCAGCTTGACGAGGCAATCGAAAAAGGCAATGTGCTGATAGCGCAGACTATTGAAGAGCTTGCGCAGAAGATGAAGATATCCATCGAGACCTTCAAGGCTACCGTTGCGAGATACAACGAACTAGCGCGGAGTGGAAAGGATCTAGACTTTGGCAAGCATCCTGACCGATTGACGACTTTAGAGAAGTCACCTTTTTACGCCTGTCCAATGGAGGCTCGCTATATGGTAATTCTGGGCGGCTTAAAGGTCAACACCAAGCTACAGGTACTGGATACAGAGGGGAATGTCATTTCAGGACTGTACGCAGCTGGGAACGTCTCTGGCTCTTTCTTTGGAAGCCAGTATCCGACCACTGTACCAGGACTCACTCACAGCAGGGCTTGGACTTTTGGTCGCCTTGCGGGATTGAACGCCGCGGCCGAGAAGGTGTAGCGCTCGAAAATCTAGAGCACGCGTGTAGGGAAAGCATTAGCAGAGGATTTTTCAGACCAAAAGAGGAAACATCTGCTTTAATCATTCATTATTTAACGGTCTCAGACTCCCCAAATTAACAAGGGATATAAAGGAGACTACGATAGCTTTGTTATTGACCTTTGTATGTGGGTAGTGTAAGAGCATTCCTTCAGATAGAACTAGTTAATTTGACCGAGAGTGAAAGGGGTAAAAATGATTGAAAAGGAGAAGCTGGCCAACATTGTTGGGGCTGCTAACTTAAGTTACGAACAAGTGACGTTAGATGAATACTCTAAGGATATGAGTTTCGTTAATACGGTAAGGCCGGTATGTGTGGTAAAGCCAACGAGTGCCGGTGACGTACAGAAGATAGTGAATCTGGCTAACGAGACTCTAACGCCACTGGTGCCAGTAAGCTCAAGACCTCCGCACTTCCGGGGTGACACCGTTCCCAGTATTGGAGGGGCTATTATCGTAGATTTAAGTAAAATGAAAAAGGTCATCAGGGTTGACCGGGCTCACCGGGTTGCCATGGTTGAGCCG
>CAZJMM010000241.1:0-2106 GCA_964547155.1 uncultured Dehalococcoidaceae bacterium
GGGTGAGACAATACCAATCAAAGCATTTGTGCTGATAGAGACGAGAGTTGGTAAGACTAAAGAGGTTATTGCTGCTCTCCAGAAGGTAGAGGGAATAAAATCAGTCGATGCTGTAACTGGTCCCTATGACATCATCGCTGTGGTCGAGCAAGACGACTTGAACGCTGTTGGCAGACTGGTTAGTACAACAATCCACCGTGTTACTGGCGTTGACAGAACGGTAAGTTGCCTATCAATCCGTGTCACCTAACATAGCCGTAAAGCGATGGGGCGTGGAATGGACTAGTTTATGACGTTTAAAGAACTTCCCGGCAATGTTGGCGGAAGATAGGTGAGATTCTCCTTCAGTTGTGAAATCGATACGATTGTTCTTAATACCCCCATTTGGTAGTTTGTTTATAACCTTGTTGTGCTGTTAGGCATTATCCTTCTTTTTGAAGGAGATGAATAACTACTGGTAACCAAAGGGGAGGCTAATAACATGGAAGGAAAAGAGGAACCGGAGCAGAAACAACTGAAGATTTTGAAATGTACCGAATGTGGAAAAGAGTATATTTTTGATTCAGTTAGTAAGTACTGTCCAGAGTGTAGAGGACTCCTGAAAGAGGAGACCATTGCTAGATAGGAGGTACAAGTTAGATATAGGCCAGACAAGTGAGCTAGAGAAGATAAAGCAAATGCTTTCAGCAGGCCAACTTACCGTACGCGACCCGGCGACAGGTTATCACCGCGCCCTATACACTCATTGCCCTGAGGATGGTTATGACTCATCTGTTTACCGCATTGAGCGGTCAGGCGAGGCTATAACCCGTGTCATATTTCGTTGTCCCATATGTGGCACGCAGTTTGACACCGTGCCAGAGAAAATGTTCATTCGGTAGGAGATCATGACTGCTTGGGCAATATGGATAAGCATAGCTATTTGCACTATCTTATGGTCACTCCTTCTTACTCTCACATGGAAGACGAGGCGGTCGAAGCCAGGAGTCCGCAAATAAAGGAATAACTAGGATGTGGTGCCTCACACAAATGCCTGTTTTACTTTAGGTCACCAAAGGGCACATTGTAGGCTCATGGAGCTGCACAATTGCTCCCGACAGATTTGCCAACCAAGGTGAAACCATACTGGGAAAATGCTCATCCAAACAAAAATTACGCCACTACCACAACCAGCCAACCACCAAAACTTTAGTGAAGGCACCTGGCAGGTATCAAACCTCCTAAAACATGCCAGAAGCCCTTTTTGACGCATTTGGTGAAGTCGAGGCTAAAAAAGCTTACTCCTGGCTAGTCAACTGGGCGTGAGGACCAGGACTTCAGCTTTGGCGCTATGTTCACACTCACTTCCCTTGCGGTGTCCCCATAGTGCGCGGCGTATCGTTTCTTTGGAGTGGCGAAATTCTCTCGTTATCCGCTTAATTGATTTCCCTTCCACAAAATATGCGTTTCTGATGCGCTCATCTCTTTCCCTGGCCGGCATCTCTGGCTGTGGTAATGGCTTATCAGGAGTTGGTACTACCAAGAGTGGACTCAAAGGGCGACCAAGGGCATTCTCCCGTTCAATCTTGATAATCACTCGTTTGCTTATAAACGGGGCAAGATGCCGTTCTATTTGTTGTACAGTGATACCGAATCTTGTACAGAATATTCTCCTCGGTAGCCCTTCGGGATGTTTTTTGAGAAAGTCCAGCATCTTTTCATCCAGGTGGTCATCATCCTTCTCTCGGTAAATTGAAGGAGGCCAGTCTCTGGGGGTAACACCTCTATTACCTATATCCAGGAAGACCGCGGACAAAGGAATCTCCATCCTGTGCCATCTGCTTCCGTACATACGGAAACCATAGGCTTTGAGGAAGGCATAGATATGTCTCTGGGCGTAGCGGTTGGTCTCCTCATCGCTCATATTACCTATGTAGGCCGTCCAGGCAGTTATATATAGCTCCTGTATCAAGTCCTCCCATATTCCTTCCTTGCGCATTAACCTCTTCATATCTGGAGAGAGAAAGCGGAGTTTTATCAGGCAAAGAGAGGCATGGCGGTTAGCAGCTCCCATGTCAACACGCATGGCTATCACCTCCTCGGCTCAAAAATAAATAAGCCACCCTG
>CAZJMM010000242.1:0-2097 GCA_964547155.1 uncultured Dehalococcoidaceae bacterium
GAGTTAAAGGATGGAAAACTTTACCCAAGACGTAACGTCCACATCGAGATAGGCAGAGTCCAAGAAAGATTCCCAAATAGGGTCATCTATTTACTAGAGGAAGAAGCATCTTTTCCTTCAAATATCAGCGAAAAGATTTACGAACGGTTCACCCAAGAAAATATGGAAAGGGCTTTCATAAAGGTAGCTAAAGAGCTTACAAAATTCGGAGTTATTAGACCTGGCTCCGGTAAGGAATCAGATGTCTAAAATCTCAAAAGTTCTCGTCATCGGCTCAGGACCGATAATCATTGGGCAAGCCGCAGAGTTTGACTATGCCGGCACTCAAGCCTGTAAAGCTCTCCGTGAGGAAGGTGTCATCTCAGTATTGGTGAATTCCAACCCAGCAACCATTATGACCGACGAAGGGATTGCTGACATCGTCTATATTGAGCCGCTGACGGTAGAGGTCTTAGACCGGATTATTGCTCGAGAGCGACCTGACGGGCTCCTGCCAACCCTTGGGGGGCAAACAGGGCTTAACTTAGCCGTAGAACTGGCTGATGCTGGCATACTTGACAAATACAATGTCAGACTCTTGGGTACACCTTTGGAAACCATCAAAAAAGCTGAGGAAAGGTCTCTATTTAAAAAACTCCTTATTGAGATCGGCGAGCCAATCCCGGAGAGCGATACAGTCCACTCAATAGAAGAAGCCCGTCAGTTGGTGAATAAACTGGGACTGCCGGTAGTTATTCGCCCCTCTTATACCTTAGGCGGTACCGGCGGTGGCATTGCTCACACCATGGAAGGGTTGGATGCCATTGTGGCTGGTGGACTGGCTGCCAGTATGAGTGGTGAAGTCCTAGTAGAAAAGTCAGTATTGGGCTGGAAAGAGATTGAATACGAAGTAATGCGGGACGGGGCTGATAACTGCATCACCGTCTGCAATATGGAGAATATTGACCCTATGGGAATCCATACCGGTGACAGTATCGTTATCGCCCCCAGCCAGACTCTCACCGATAAAGAGTACCAGATGCTCAGGTCAGCCAGCCTCAGGATTATCAGAGCTCTGGGAATTGAAGGCGGCTGCAATATACAGTTTGCTCTGACACCTCACCCCGTAGTGGCTCAGAAATGGGCGCCAGACCAGCTAAATGTAAAAGAAAGTCAATACTACGTTATAGAAGTCAATCCTCGAGTCAGCCGCAGCTCAGCTTTAGCCAGCAAAGCCACCGGCTATCCTATTGCCCGAGTCGCCGCTAAAATAGCTGTCGGCAAAAGATTAGACCAAATCCCCAACCGGGTCACCGGTAAGACCATGGCTGCTTTTGAACCAGCCTTAGATTATTGTGTGGTCAAAATCCCCCGCTGGCCCTTTGATAAATTTGCCTTTGGCGACCGCACTCTGGGCACCCAGATGAAAGGCACCGGGGAGGTGATGGCAATTGATAGATGCTTTGAAGCTGCCCTGCAAAAAGCCGTCCGCTCTTTAGAGTTCGGCAGAAGAACCCTTTTATGGGAAGATAGAAGCTGGGCCAATGCTAAAACCATGACCGATTTCCCTCTTCACCCTAATGACCTGAGGTTATGGGCAATCATGGCAGCACTAAGACGAGGGATAAGCCCGGAGGATTTAGCCCAGCACACAGGTATAGACCCGTGGTTTATACATAAATTTCTCAATATTATTGAAATGGAAAGACGCCTCCTCAAGGAAACACTCACTCTAGAACTTTTATGGCAAGCCAAGCGCCTTGGTTTCTCAGACGAGCAAATTGGCACTTTGGCTGATAGACTTCCGGAGCAACTACGACAACTACGGCATAACTGGCGAATCCGTCCAGTATTCAAGATGGTAGATACCTGCGCTGCTGAGTTCGATGCCGAAACCCCTTACTTCTATAGCACTTATGAGCAAGAAAATGAGGCTGAGCCTCTAAAAGAAAGAAAAGCCGTGGTCATTGGTAGTGGTCCAATACGGATTGGACAGGGTATCGAATTTGATTATTCCAGTGTCCACGCCGCCTGGGCTCTTCAGCAATCAGGCATCAAAAGCATTATGGTCAACTCTAACCCGGAAACAGTCTCCACCGACTTTGACACCAGTGACCG
>CAZJMM010000243.1:0-2090 GCA_964547155.1 uncultured Dehalococcoidaceae bacterium
ACTACTGAACTCGATGTGGTGACCGGGGCTTTCGGTTTTATAGGCAAATACTTAACAGGACGACTTCTTTCTGTTGGGAAAAGGGTTAGAACTCTTACCAGTCACTACAACCGCGAAAATCCCTTTGGCAATAAACTTAGTGTTTTCCCTCTCGACTTTGACAATCCTCTCCAATTGAAAGAGAGCCTACAGGGTGCAACCACTCTTTACAACACATACTGGATTCGTTTCCTGCGCAGAAACATTACCTTTGATAAGGCTGTAAAGAATACGGAATTGCTCATCAAAGCTGCTGAAGAAGCTGGTGTCCACAGGATTGTGCACATCAGCATCACCAACCCCTCTGAAGAATCGGCTTTCCCTTACTTCCGCGGCAAAGCCCTTGTGGAGAAGGCGATCGTTAATTCAAAGCTATCCTACGCTATTATCCGCCCGACCGTGGTCTTCGGGTTGGAGAGTATTCTTGTTAGCAACATTGCCTGGCTCCTGAGAAAGTTCCCAGTCTTTGCTATCTTTGGTTCAGGAGATTACCGAATTCAACCTGTTTTTGTAGAAGATGTGGCAGAAATAGCTGTTAGTGCTGGACAGAGAAATGACAATATTATTATGGATGCTGTCGGACCAGAGGTCTATAAATTTGATGAATTCATTAAGCTCATCGCCAATAGGATACATAGCAGAGCTAAGATAGTTCATCTGAAGCCGGGATTAGTGCTTTTTCTGGGCAAATTGATTGGATACTCGGTTAAAGATGTGGTGATAACAAAGGACGAAATTGAGGGGTTAATGGCGAACCTCCTTGTTTCTAAAGGTCAGGCGACGGCGGCAACTTTATTCAGCCAGTGGTTAGAGCAGAATGCCGGCAATATTGGGATAAAATATGCCTCAGAATTAGAGCGGCATTACCTTTAAGGCGGTTATTCCCAAGTTACACAAAAACTCTAATTGTTTTACCTCGTTGAAGGTTAGTAAAATTGATACTTGAGCGGCTACGCCTTTTGTTTACTGTTCGATGTAGACTTTACTGAAATCAGCCACACCCAAAGGGTTGAGTTTATAACCTTTGACGTAAGGTTTGACCAAGGTATAATTCACATTGAACCACAGAGGCAGACAAGGAGACTCGTTAACCAGCATCTCCTCCGCCTCCTGATACATTCCCAGACGAGCCTTCTCATCAGCTTCCACGGCGGCAAGGGCGAGCAAGGTATCGAATTCTGGATTGCTATATTCGCTGTAATTGTATTCGCTATCGGTGCGGAAGAGGTTGTCCAAGAAATTCTGAGGGTCAGGGTAGTCGGCGACCCAGCCCATCACAAAAAGCTGGTCCTTTTCTTCTTTTAAGTAGTAGAGAAAATTTTCTGGTTCCAGTTGCCGCACTGTTACTTCCACGCCGAGGTTCTCATGCCACTGCTGGATTATAGCTCCTAAGTATTCTGGGATATAGCCTCCCCAGCCAGAAGTGGTAAGAGTAATCGGCGACAGGTTAGCCACATCCCCATATTTGGAAGTGGCTATCAGCCTTTTCGCTTCGGCGATATTAAACTCGAGCCCCGCCAGGTTCTCATTGTAACCAGGCATGCCCGGAGGCAGAATACCTTCAGCTTTATCTACCATTCCTTTAAGGATAACATCGATAATCCGCTGTTTATCCACTGCCAGGCAAAAGGCGCGGCGAATATTAACATCATCAAAAGGCGGTTTTGTGGTATTAAAACCAATGTAGAAAAAACTCAGTTCAGGTGTTACCGTTAACTCCTTATAGAAAGGACCTTTCTCATCCTTGGCGGCATCAATGTAGTCCTCATAGACGGGAGTGACATCAATCTCGCCTGTCTCATACATTGCCATAGGCATGCCACCCCAGAGATGGAAGACAACTTGATTAATTTTGGCTGGCTCTTGGTAATAAAGTTTATTTGCTTCCAGAATTAGCTTGTCATCCGGCTGCCATTCCTTGAGTTTGAAAGGACCGGTGCCGTTGGGTTTACGCCACCATTCTTCGCCTGACTCCACATTTGTCCTATCAACAACAAAAGCTGTGGGATAAGTCAACTTGGGCAGGAAATAAGCCTTCGGTGCATCAATAG
>CAZJMM010000244.1:0-2085 GCA_964547155.1 uncultured Dehalococcoidaceae bacterium
GCAATTCGGTAGCCTCCAAGGAATTTATAGCCATATTGATGACATAGTTCCAGAAAAACTAAGAGGGTTGCTCGTACAATACAAAGAGCAGGTCTTTCAAAGCAAAGATTTAGTGACCAGCATTACTGATGTACCGGTCACTCTTGACCTTGAGGCTTGCAGAGTGGCTACTTACGACCGAAACCGGGTAGTTGACCTCTTTCAAGAACTAGAGTTTGTCAAGCTACTACCAAGACTTCCTGGACCGGTAGTAGAGATGCCTGGTATCGCCAAAGGTAAAGCTTTACCCAAAGGAAACTATCAAATAATAACAAGCCATGAGGCTCTACAGAAGCTGATTAACCAGTTATCAGCAGTCTCAGAGCTGGTTATTGATACCGAGACCTCAGCCAAAGATGCCATGACCGCAGACCTCATAGGCATCGCCTTATCAGTAACTGCTAGTGAAGCTGCTTACATACCCGTAGGACACTATGGCTTAGAACAGCCAAGCCAGCTTTCTATTTCTCAAGCGATAGCCAGCCTCAAGCCTCTTTTAGAAAGTCACAAAATCGCTAAAATCGCCCATAACGCCAAATATGACTTGACTATCATAGAAAGATACGGCATCAAATTAGCCAATCTAAGCTTTGATACTATGATTGCTGCTTACCTTCTTGGGGAAAAGTCTCTCGGGCTTAAAGCTTTAGCTTTTACCAAGCTCGGTATTGAGATGACCCCTATTTCTGAACTAATCGGCACAGGAGCAAAACAGATTTCCATGGCAATGATAGGCGTAGAGCGAGTAGCTGACTATGCGTGTGCTGATGCCGATGTTACCCTTAGATTGAAAGGTGTACTGGAAGGAGAACTACACAGCGAAGGGCTATGGCAACTATTTAACCAGGTCGAGATGCCTTTAGTCCCGGTGCTGATGGATATGGAAAGAAATGGCGTCGCTCTGGATGTGGAACTACTACAAGAAATGTCCCATAGCCTGGGTAAAGAAATGGTCAGCATAGAGGCAGCCATTTACAACAGCATTGGCTACAAGTTCAATGTGAACTCTTCCCAGCAATTAGCCAGAGTCCTCTATGAAGAGTTAAAATTACCCCGTTCTCGGAAAACTAAGAGCGGTTACTCTACCGAAGCCTCAGTTTTGGAAGAATTAAGAGGAGTTCATCCGGTAATTGAGCTCATCCTCCAATATCGACAACTAGCTAAACTCAAATCAACCTATGTGGACGCTCTCCCCGCCTTAATTAACCTCAAGACAGGCAGGTTACACACCAGCTTCAACCAGACCGGCACCACTACTGGTCGCCTTTCTTCCAGCGAGCCAAACTTGCAGAATATCCCTGTCCGAGGGGAACTGGGTAGAAAAATAAGGCAGGCTATAATTGCACCGCCTGAATATTATCTCTTAGCCGCCGACTATTCCCAGATTGACCTCCGAGTATTAGCCCACCTGTCCCAAGACCCCGGG
The DNA here is from genome assembly GCA_964547155.1 of uncultured Dehalococcoidaceae bacterium. Taxonomy (GTDB): domain Bacteria; phylum Chloroflexota; class Dehalococcoidia; order GIF9; family DYGU01; genus CAZJMM01. Next base: position 1,466 of record CAZJMM010000244.1, read on the forward strand.
CTCATGACTGCTTTCTTCAACAACGAAGACATACATACCGCTACTGCCTCTCGCGTCTTCAACGTTCCTGCCTCAGATATAACTCCAGAAATGCGACGAGTTGCTAAGACTGTCAACTTTGGTGTTGTTTACGGGATGAGCGATTACGGACTGGAGCAAGCCACTGACTTTACCCGGGAAGAAGCCAGCCAGTTCATTTCTGCCTATTTTGAGAAGTACCCCAAGGTGAAGGAGTATATCGAGAATACCAAGCAGCAAGCACGAGAAAAAGGCTATGTCCAGACAGTAATGGGCAGACGCCGTTACATTCCTGAGATTAATTCCGCCAATCGTATACTCAGGGAAGCTGCTGAGAGAATGGCAATAAATATGCCTGTCCAGGGCACTTCAGCCGATATCATCAAGATTGCTATGATTAACCTCCACCGTGCTATGAAACAAAAGGAACTAAAGAGTAAAATGATTCTGCAGATTCACGATGAACTCGTCTTTGAAGTACCTGAAGACGAAATAGACGAGATGAAAGGATTAGTTAACGAAATAATGCCTAAAGCCTTAAAGCTCAGTGTCCCTCTGAAAATAGACATCAAACTCGGCAAAAACTGGGCTGAGATGGAGTA
>CAZJMM010000245.1:0-2074 GCA_964547155.1 uncultured Dehalococcoidaceae bacterium
CCCGGATTGCCGAATCTAAGGTCAGCCTAGAATGTCGGCTAGTGCAGAAATTGGAGATGCCTCAACAACTTCGAGAAGGGCAAGGCTTACAAGCCATAGTGTTCGGAGAAATTGTCCTGGCTCACATTAAGGACGAGGTTTGGGTTGGGGGCAAGATTGACCCTTCTAAATTAGGTGCAGTGGGACGCGTGGGAAAGGATTTGTATTGTAGAACCGGAGAAATTTTCGAGCTGAGGCGCCCGTAATGCACCTTGAATAATAAAACACTCGGCTTCAAGCTAGCTAACCACATATCAGGAGTCGTTTGGTCGACATATATATGCGTCATTACACAGTTCATCGTTTTGTTTAATTATCCGCTGATATTTAGTGTAAATTCGCCCATTTGGAGATTTGCCTGTGGAAATTTGTCGGGAGTTAGGGCAAAATAGAGACTACGCAGAGCCATAGAAAGGAGGCGTATCATGCCACAGGAAGAACGTCCAGAGAAGAAAGACGCCGCTGAAGCTTTTGGAGAAATGGTGGCGGCATTTGGTAATGCTGTAAGCGAGATATTTAAGGACCCCAAATTGAAGGAGAAAGCTAAAGAATTTGGCAAGAGTGCCGCTGAATCAGCAGAGGCTTTCGCAGACAGATTCAAAGATGAGGACGTTAGGAGTAAATTTAGGGATGTCGGCAAAGCTGCGCAAGATTTCGGTAAGAGCATAGCTGACTACTTCAAGGAGAGCCAAGAAAAGGAGAAGGAAGAATCTACTAAACAAGCAGCCCACTCGGAACGTGTTTCACCTCCTCCCAAAGACCCAGGCAAAAAAGTCAGCGATAAAGTAGATGATTATTTCGAACGTACCAGAAGTGGCAGGATAACCTCCTCCAGTTTTGCTATTGCCTGGAGCATCGTTTTTTTAATATTCTTTGTTTTCTTCCATCAATACATAGCCTACTATCAACCAGAAACGGTAGTTAATGTCACGCGTTGGGTTAAATACCCGGTTCTCACGGGAGGTTTTTACACTTGGTTGCCAGTTCTCATAATCACTTTGGTTCTGTCAATAATAGGTCATATTATTTTGATTATTTTTGACCGGTATTTGTTGCGGCAGAGTATTCTGATTGTTTTGAACCTATTGGGAATTGCCACAGTTGTGAGTCTGCTATCCATTTTCCCCTTTAACTTCAGTATCATACCTAATCCCACTATAGCGAGTGTTTTGCCGGTAGTCATAATAATAGTCTTAGTGGCTATTGCTGTAGGGCTGAGTATCGGAGCCATTGTCAGTTTCATAAAACTGATTGTCCATTTAGCTACGCAGAAGGCTGGTTAGTATACCAGGCACCGAGACTGTGGGCTATGCCAACAAACTTTGAATTTTGAGGAGGTATAACAATGCCAATTGTTAACGGTGAAGAACAAGAAAGAAAGGGAACTATGGAAGCAGCTAACCTTATGGTGGTAGCAGCAAGGACAGCGCCCAAAAGCGGCGGGGTGGATGACATAATAACGGCGGTGGTCTTTGGGGCTGAGAAGAAAATTATCGCTGCGGAAATGGACAAGATGGCTGATGAGCGAAACATAAAAAATTTCAAGCGAGATGCGAAGAATGTAAGGGACTCTGAGGTCATAATCTTGATTGGCGTCCGTGGCATAAAGAAATTCGGGCTTGACTGTGGGGCCTGTGGCTATGCCTCCTGCGAAAAATTTGATAAGGTGGCGAAAAAAGGGCGAGGGTTGGACTTTGAAGGACCAACATGTCTTTTTAAGGCTTTGGACCTGGGGATTGCCATAGGCTCGGCGGTTAAGATAGCAAGTATGCTTAATGTTGATAACCGCATCATATACAGGATAGGGGCAGCAGTAAAGCGACTAAACTATATGCCTGAAGCCAGTACCATCATGGGGATACCACTGTCCGCAAAAGGGAAGAGCATATACTTTGACAGGGGATAATACAAGCGGTTTTAATTTGACCTTTGTGCCAATGTGATGTAAAGTTAAGAGAGGTCAAGTAAACCGGGTGACCGCTCGCCGCAAAGCGGGAGGAAAGTCCGAACTCCACCGGGCAGGGTGCTGGGTAAT
>CAZJMM010000246.1:0-2029 GCA_964547155.1 uncultured Dehalococcoidaceae bacterium
ATAAGCTCTTTTGGATGCCTTCCCACCCTACCTCCGTTTCGCTGTTTGGGCTTTTTTACCAAACAACCATTGGGCAAGGTCATCCCTTACCTAAGAACTATTTTACCATACTAGTCAAGGGCGGCAAGTTCTTGAAAGATTGATGGAGCCAGAGTAATGAGGCGAGAGTAGACAAAGCCACTGGGGTTGTTGAACAAAGGGGTAATAGAAATTCGGTCATGCTCTACAGCCCAGATGTCCGTCTTCTGATTTGTTTGCCACTGAGGTTTGGTACGCTTTATCCAATAGAATTCTCTTTTGCCATCGTGTCCCCGTTCCACATCATCATTATAGGCATATTTCCCCAATCGGGTAACTGCTAATCCTTGGATTTTTTCTAAGGGGATATTAGGCAGATTTATGTTTAGTAGTAATCCTTTAGGCAAGGTGTCATCCTGAACCTTCTTGGCTAAAAGTTTAGCTAACTTGGTAGCGACGCCGAAATTGAGGTTTTCAAAAGCTGCAATAGAGATGGCAATGGATGGTATGCTGTAGAAATAACCTTGGAGGGCTGCTCCTACAGTTCCAGAAATAAAAACATCGTTACCGAGATTAGCCCCTTGGTTGATTCCAGAGATTATTAGGTCTATGTTGTCCTTTGCCAACCACTTTACTGCCAGTATGACACTGTCCGTTGGTGTTCCCTCTATGGCATAGGTCTCTATACCAGCAATAAGTGGCTGTGTGCGGTGGACTCTAATGGGATGATGAAGGCTTGCCGCAGTCCCGATACCGCTTTGCTCTCGGTCTGGGGCGACTACGATAACTGTGCCCGTGTCCTGTAATTCACTGGCTAAAGCCCATAACCCGGGAGCATTTATGCCATCATCGTTAGTTAATAATATTCCCATGGTAGTCAGAGCAACTTAAAAGTTTAGCACATTAGTGTTTGGGATAGCAATTGCGGTAAGTAACTCAAGTTCGGAAAAAGCGGCTGGTGTAAAAAAATTAGACTATCATGAAAAAGTAGCAAAAATTTCAGGAAAAAGTATTGTTAAGGGGGTAGGCTTGTGTTAGAATACCCGCTTGAAATGTCAACCAAATTCCGGGATGTTTTAGGGGTAGCTATTTGTTTGAAATCTCTACAAGTAGCTACCCTTTTTTATTTGTACAGACACCTTAGGCAATAAATCTGTAGGAGGCTCAAAATGGGACCGAAGATTGGCGTTTATGTATGTCATTGCGGAACCAATATTGCTGGCACGGTAGACATAGAGCAGGTGGTGGAGTTTGTTCGCGGTCTACCCTCGGTGACAGTGGCTCGCGACTATAGATTTGTGTGCTCCGACCCGGGTCAGAATATGATTAAAGAAGACATTAGACAGTTAGGGCTTAATCGTATTGTGGTAGCTTCCTGTTCACCACAAATGCATGAGCCGACCTTCCGTCGGGCGGTTCACGAAGCGGGATTAAATCCATACCTTTTCGAGATGGCAAATATTCGGGAGCACTGTTCCTGGGTAACCGAAGAGCGGGAAAAAGCTACAGAGAAAGCTAAAGCTCTCATCGCAGCTGCGGTAAGGCGTGTTTATTATCATGAGCCTTTAGAAGTCAAGGAAGCGCCAGTCAATCCAAACACTTTGATTGTTGGTAGCGGTATTGCTGGTATTCAAGCGGCTCTTGAGATTGCTGATTCTGAACATAAGGTCTATTTGGTGGAGAGAGAGCCGAGCATTGGCGGGCATATGATTCAGTTGGACAAGACCTTCCCGACTTTGGACTGCTCAGCTTGTATCTTGACACCAAAAATGACTTCAGTTGGAGCCCATCCCTATATTGAATTGATGAGTTACAGCGAAGTGGTCGAGGTTTCTGGCTTTGTGGGCAATTTCAAAGTCAAGGTCAAGAAGAAGCCCCGATACGTAGATGTTAAAGAATGTACTGGCTGTGGAGAATGTGCCAACGTTTGTCCCGTACAAGTATCCTCTGAGTTTGACGTAGGTCTTTCCAAAAGGAAGGCAATTTACCGTCCCTTCCCGCAAGCCGTTCC
>CAZJMM010000247.1:0-2021 GCA_964547155.1 uncultured Dehalococcoidaceae bacterium
AGGGTTTCCATTATTCTCTCACTCCAATCATTTCCAATTCATCAAGTTTTCCTCGACGGGCCTTGTCGATGCCATGAAGTATCATCTCCTCGAAGGTATCAACCGAAATGTCCCTACCGCCAAGACCACCAACGAAGCTCACCACCTTTGGTCGCTTTTGTAAGGGATAAACGGCTGCCTGTATTTCGGAGCAGACAGGCGCTGGACCACCAAAAGATAGAGCCCGGTCAAGCACGATAAGCAGTCGGGCTTTAGCTACAGCCTCCCGAAATTCATTAAAGGGGAAAGGACGCCACAGGCGTAACCTAATCAGCCCCACTTTATGACCGCCTGCTCTCAATTTGTCTATGGCTATCATGGCTATCTCACTGAAGCTACCCATAGTCAATAACAATACCTCAGCATCTCGCTCTTTATACCCTTCTATTGGCAGGTAATGTCGACCGGTGAGTTTACCAAATTTTTCCCAGACTCTAAAGATTGTTTCTTTAGTAGCTCGCAAAGCTACATCCTGGGATTTCTTAGCTTCAGTGTACAGATTGGGTGCGGCATAGGCTCCCATAGTTAGAGGACTATCTGGATTAAGGGCATAAGGGTGATGATAGGGAGGGAGAAATTCATCCACTCGCTTCTGGTCAAGAAGATATAAACTTTCAACTACATGGGAAAGGTGAAATCCATCAATATGAATCATAACCGGGAAAAGAACTGCTTGATCCTCAGCTATGCGGAAAGCACATAAGGTAAGGTCAAAGGCTTGCTGTACATTTTCAGCAAAGATTTGAATCCAGCCACAGTCTCGAGTAGCCATAACATCAGAATGGTCACCCCATACATTTAAGGGTCCTGAGAGAGCTCGATTGGCTACTGCCATAACTATGGGTAGACGCAAGGATGAAGCCACATATAGAACCTCGTGCATTAACTCCAATCCCTGTCCTGCCGAAGCTGTGAAAGTCCTGGCACCAACAGCTGAAGCACCAAGACAAGCACTCATTGCTGAGTGCTCTGATTCTACGGGGATATATTCAGCATCTAATTTACCGTTAGCTACCAGTTCAGCCAGGCGCTCTGGGATATGCGTCTGAGGGGTAATGGGGTAAGAAGCGATGACATCAGTTCCAGCTAATCGAACCGCTTCGGCAATCGCGGCAGAACCTTCCATTCCAATTTTTTTCACGTCACGCCTCCTCAACCATGGTTATAGCTTGTGTCCAGCATTCCCGGGCGCAGATGCCACAACCTTTGCAATAGTACAAGTCAGCTTCAAAGTAACCTTCTTCATTCTCGTGAATACAAAAGTCGGGGCAGAAAAGATAGCAGATACCACATTTAATGCACTTTTGGTGGTTCCATATTGGTTGCTGTGATTTCCAGTCTCCAGTTTGGTATTGGCTAGCGCTGCCTGGCTCAGTAACAACACACCCCAACAGAAGCTCTTGCCAAGAAGGGAACTCTTCCAGTTTGGGTGCTTTATGCAGTGCAGTTATCGTAGCTTTAGGCTCGGCAACCAAGGTTTCCTGATAAGCTTTGTGACAGGCATCAATGTTTGCCTTAGCCCTTGGTCCAAAACGTTCTTTTATTGGCTCAGTAAGGGACTCAAGTTCTACTACTTTGACGGCTTTGATAAGGGCTCCGAGCATAGTAGTATTGACAATAGGTACCCCCAGAGTGTCTCGAGCAATTGCAGTAGCATTGACCACAGCTATTTGCCACTGATTGTCTAACTCTGATTTTATGTCAATTAAACTCTTGAGGCTGTTCACTATAATGGTGCCCTTTTCTTTGAGACCTGAGGTAACATCAGTGATCGAGAGCAGAGAGGGATCCAAAACAACAACAATATCGGGATGTTCTATCGCAGTTCTAATCTTGATGGGCTGGTCGGGACTAATGCGGTTAAAGGCAAGAACAGGAGCACCTCTCCTCTCTGGACCGAAGCTGGGAAAGGCTTGAGCAAATTTGCCTTCCCCAATAGCGGCTAAAGCTATTAGTTCAGCGGATGTTACTGCCCCTTGTCC
>CAZJMM010000248.1:0-1987 GCA_964547155.1 uncultured Dehalococcoidaceae bacterium
TGAGCCGCACAGGACTCGAACCTGTAACCTGCTGATTAAGAGTCAGCTGCTCTGCCTGTTGAGCTAGCGGCCCGTTCCAGTTATGGTAACATTCTGCATCAATTGAAGTCAAACTCTTATTGGGTGAATGTAATTGTCATATTTTTGGTTTAATTGCCGAGATGGTATAATGAAATTCATCGAGATTGCTTTGAAAAATGCAAAAGACCTTTGAAGTTATTAACCATACCGCAGACACGGGCATTATTGCCTACGGTGCGGATATGAAACAAGCCTTTGCCAATGCCGCAGTAGCTTTGTTTAGCATTATTGTAGATTCTGATGCCGTCAGGGAAAATTTACACCGAGACGTGGAGGTTTCCGCTGATGACCAAGAGAGTTTACTTGTGCAATGGTTAAACGAACTCATCTACCTTTTTGACGTAGAGCATATTGTCTTTAACAAGTTTGAAATTAACAAATTGACCAAAACCCAGCTACAAGCGAGATGTTTTGGTGAAAAGGTAGAACCATCACGGCATAAGTTAAAGACAGGAGTTAAAGCAGCTACCTATCATCTGCTAAAGGTAGAGAAGAATAACAACGGCTATAAAATACAGGTAATTTTCGATATTTGAAAGGAGTCGACCGGTGGCACGTTGGGAAGGACCACTTAACAAGATAGATGACTATCGCTGGGAAATTCCCCGAAATTATAAGACTGGTATGAGGGTTCCCGGCTTGATTTACGCCGATGAAAACATGCTGGAGGCTATTCGTGATGACCGAGCCCCAGAACAAGTAGCCAACGTTGCTTTTCTACCTGGCATAGTGGAGCATTCTTTAGCCATGCCTGATATACATTTAGGCTATGGCTTTGCTATTGGCGGTGTAGCTGCTACCAGAGTGGAAGATGGTGTTGTCTCTCCCGGTGGGGTAGGCTATGACATAAACTGTGGTGTTAGATTGTTGCGGACTAACCTTACTGAAAAAGAAGCCAAGCCAAAAATCAAAGAACTCATTAATCAGTTATTCAATAATGTTCCCTCAGGTCTTGGTTCCGAAGGTAAAATACGGCTAAGCGAGAGGGATATGGACAATGTATTAGTAAAAGGTGCTAAATGGGCTGTGGAACATGGTTTTGGTACCCCACGAGATTTAGAGGTCACTGAAGAAGGTGGCTGTTTGAAAGGAGCTGACCCGAGTAAAGTAAGCGTCAAAGCTAAGAAACGAGGCACTCCTCAATCAGGAACCTTAGGCTCAGGCAATCACTTCTTAGAAGTCCAAGTGGTTAGAGAAATTTACGACCGAGCTTCAGCTAAAGTTATGGGTATTGACGAAATTGGGCAGGTGTTGTTCTTAATCCACACCGGCTCACGAGGGCTTGGACACCAGGTATGTGATGATTATCTAAGAGTAATGGAAGAGGCAGTGCGGAGATATGGTATCAACATTCCGGATAGAGAGCTCGCCTGTGCCCCCACGGCATCGAATGAAGGAAAGGACTATCTGGTGGCTATGGCATGTGCCGCTAACTACGCCTGGGCTAATCGTCAATGTATTGCCCACTGGGCTCGAGAATCCTTTATTAGAGTCTTTGGCAAAAGCTTAAGTGAATTAGGGCTGGAACAGATTTACGATGTAGCTCATAACATCGCCAAGATAGAGGAGCATAGTATAAATGGTCAAAAAGTAACTGTATGCGTTCATCGCAAAGGAGCTACCCGAGCCTTTCCCCCCGGACATAAAGACGTTCCAGAGAGCTATCGAAAAGTAGGACAGCCGGTGCTCATTCCCGGAGATATGGGGCGGCGTTCTTTTGTAGCTGTAGGTACAAAGAAAGCCATGGAAGAAAGCTTTGGTTCCACCTGCCATGGTGCTGGCAGAATGCAAAGCCGAGCCGCTGCCAAACGCAGCTTACGGGGGATTGATGTTGCTCAAGGCTTATTAGCCAGAGGCATCTTGGTAAAAGCTGGCAGCATGGCATCATTAGCTGAAGAAGCCTCCG
>CAZJMM010000249.1:0-1977 GCA_964547155.1 uncultured Dehalococcoidaceae bacterium
TAATAATCAAAACGTGAGACCATGTCTTGACAGAGGACCTGTGTTAAGGTAAAATTTACTTCGCAAAAGTGCCATTTTGCGAAGCCACAAGGCATTCAGAAACATCGCTATAGACTCGTTAATAGAGGACTTTTTAGAGTATCTGGAGATTGAAAAGGGACTTTCGCCTCTTACTACCCGGGATTATAACCATAAATTGAGACGTTTTTCCGTGTGGCTTCATCAAAATCATCCCGAGAACAAACCTGAAGATATTAATTTAGAAGTTATTAGAAAATATAGGCTATACTTAGCTCATCTACGTAGTCAAATGGTTTACCGCTCAAAAAAGTTACTCAAAGCTATCACGTTATTGCGCTGAGGGCTTTTTTACGCTATTTATTGACTCGACGTGATATTCCAACTCTCTCCCCTGATAAGATAGAACTTGCCAAACAAGATTCGCGTTCGGTTAATTTTCTGAACGCAGAGCAAATAAATATGCTATTGAGTAGTCCAGAAATCTCAGATGAAGTCGGATTAAGGGATAGAGCCATTTTGGAAACATTATTTAGCACGGGATTGAGAGTCTCTGAGTTAGTGCGCCTGAACCGGGACCAGGTTAATTTGGAACGAAAGGAATTCGGGGTAATGGGTAAGGGAAGCAAGGTTCGAGTGGTATTTCTGTCAGATGTAGCTGCTCATTGGCTTAAGCGTTATTTAAGAGTCCGCAAAGATAATTTTAAGCCTTTGTTCATCCGATATAGTGGTATAAGAGACACGACGAAGACAGGAGAAAGGATGAGGCTGTCGGCAAGGTCTATTCAACTTATAGTAGACAAATATGCTCGGAAATGTGGATTACCAGTAAAAGCAACTCCCCATACTTTAAGGCATTCTTTTGCTACAGATCTTCTAATTGGTGGTGCTGACCTACGCTCTGTTCAAGAAATGCTGGGACATGAAAGCATTAGAACAACCCAGGTTTATACCCATGTTACTAACAGACACCTAAAAGAGGTTCATAAAGCTTTTCATAGTAGAAAGTGAAATAGCCAAGGTCCTAAGTAAGTTAAATGATAATCAGAATCAATAAATAACATTATGTAAAGTTTATTTTCTAACTCACGAGTGACCCTATAAATAAAACAAGACTTGAAGCCCAGTGGTTGGGAAGAAGGACTTTTAATCTTACTTTTAGCTTTGCTGCTTAGATGTGTTTGCTGGCCAATATCGAGGGATAAGGTTTCGATGGGTATAGGTTAGACTCCACCGCATATCTTTGCGACTTGTGCTTTTTTTGCTGCCTGTGCTCATCCTTATTGTGAGTGAGTCGGCATAAAAAGCATCATTATCAAAAGATATCGGGAACATGATACTCTTAGCTAGGTCGGCAGGGTTATCATCTTTTTTAGGGTCAATCATAGCGAAGTGAGCGGCTACCTTGTTCCGCCACAGATAGACTCGGGGCAAGACACGCTTCAGATATTCCCTGGCTTTGCTTGAGTCGCCATTGTTGGCTAGCCAACCGACTATTTTCACGTAATTGCATACCATCACCGCGTACCAATGGAATGCACACGCCACTAAGTCTTGGTTAATTCCTTGCATCTCGGGGGCATTACCAAAGATAAAAACCCGTTTGCTGTTTCCTAACCTCCCAATGATTTCAGTTTCCAGTCTGTGCACTTGCTCATACAGAAACTTAAGACCTGCAGCGAGATAATCTAAGGAGCGAAGTCCGTTGAACTGTGTCTTTACTTTTTCATCCGGCAATCCTAGTTTGTCAATGTGGTCAAGTATCATATCTGGAAGATCCCACAAACCCTTCTCACTTCTCTCGACCTATCAGTTCAGAAGCTGATTGCTCTGTCTCAATTTGTGCTGAGTATTTAGCTAACTTTGTTAAACTTTGCGATCATTGGTGGGCTCGGTAGGATTCGAACCTACGACCAACCGGTTATGAGCCGGCCGCTCTGCCCCTGAGCTACGAGCCCG
>CAZJMM010000250.1:0-1956 GCA_964547155.1 uncultured Dehalococcoidaceae bacterium
GAGTTGGGGGTTAGCTTTGTAGATGTCCTCCTCCGTTGCCTCATCTTTGCCGCGGGCGATGGGGCGCCGCCCCGGCTCAAAGCTGGTGGTGCTGGCGTTATAGACAATGCCGTAAAGCTCCACCGACTGGTCTTTGGTCTTCACCAGACTACCCAGCGGCGGTAAATCATACAATTCATAGCACTGGGCAGTAAAAGCGGTAGTGCTGGATTCTATGATTTCCCCGAGTCTAGTTAATTGTTTTGCCATTTACTATGAACCCCTATTTGTTTTTCTCTTTCTACCTAAACTCATAATTCGAAGAACCAACCTTTTACCTCATCGTAGAAATTCCAGCCGTCTTTATTGGTACACTCAGCGAATAAACGCCAATTGCCAGCATCAACCTGAACTATGACATGGTTGGGTTTCTTGGGGTCAGTAGGGTAATCACCATCGATATAGACTAAACTAAGTCTATAAGGAAATGGTGCCGCTTTAAGTAGGCTCGCAAATAATATTGCCAAATCTTCGCAGTCACCGCCAGCTTCGGTCAGGGTTTCCACTGGCCAGCGAGGGACTTCCCCAATGTCTTTAGAATACACTGTTAATTGGGTTGCTAGATTGAATACCTCTCTAGCAAATTCCTTCTCATTGCTACTTTGACGATAAAGCTCAGGAATAACCGTGCCAAAGCCCTCTGTACGGACATATTGTCTGAAGTCGATAAGAGTATAAAGCTTGCCTCCGGAGTTAATAAGCACTTTTTTATCAGGTTTGGGAATCTCAATCCACTTCCGATAGCTATCCACAGGAAGAGTCCACTTATGCAACTTACCCGATAGATCTTTCCATGCATACGTTATCTCTCTTCCGGAGATAGCGGTGTATGGCGCCACAAGGGACTCCTCAAGTTCAGCTTGTGTACCAGCAAGCCTTTTCTCTAGGTTCGCATATCTGCGTTTAAGGTCAACATAGCTAGTTTGCAAGAGGTCATGTTGACTCTTAAGGGAGACAAGCTCCTTGTCTAGTTGAAGAACCTTATTGGTGGTTTCTGTTAAGCTGTTCTTTGTTTGGCCTAATTCAGTTTTTGTTCGGCTCAAGTCCGCCAATGCTGCCTGCAAATTGTTGTTGACTCGATTATAATCTTCCTCCGGCACACCACAGCTCACAAGAAGAAAAACAATCAAAAAGACACCAAGCAGAAAAATCAGTTTTTTGTTGGATATGTTCATACGTCACCTCCTAAGGTAGACTCTTAGGGGGTCTACCTTCTCACACCCACCTCATCCTTTTGCTCAGGCTCATTTTACCCATTCCGGCGCAAGCCGGAATCCAGCAAAGAGTCATAATGGCGCAAAATTTAACCCCGCCAGCTTTTCCCCCTTTACCTTTAGCGGAAGGATTCATCCTGAAAAATTCCATCGCAGAGCGATCTTTACATAACCTCACAATACTTAACATAACTCTAAAAATGAATCAAAGCTATTTCCTGTTTTTCACGCTCGATTTGTTTCTTCAGAGATTTCTTAGGTACAAAATCGTCCAAATCAATCATACCCATCTCGTCCTCTTGCTCAGGCTTTTGGCTGAAGTCATACTGGGCATCTTCTCTTCCACGCATTCAGACTCCACTAACTGCCAGAAGTTCTCCCGGTCGGCAGCGGTGACTACGGCTTGCTCGTGGGCTTCACTAAGAGCCACCGGGTAGCCCTGACCCCGCCGGCACTGGTCTAACACCAGCGAGTGGGTCAGCTCAAGCAACTCTCGGTTATCCCCCACCCATTTTGGCACCTCCACTCTCGCAATCTCCTCACCCACTCTCAAATAGAAGAACCAGACTTGGTGCTCACGGTAATGCTCCCGCACCACTGACGACTGGCTGATAAACAGGGCTGACCTTTCTCCCTCGTCAAGCAGGCTCATAAATAAGTCCCGGTCCTGAACACCGGCCACACCCTCGCAGTCCTTTTCCTT
>CAZJMM010000251.1:0-1947 GCA_964547155.1 uncultured Dehalococcoidaceae bacterium
GTCCTAACACCCTGCTGGTCGGGGAATCAGTTAGCTTCACCCATTCCTATACGGTACCCAATGGTGCTCCGAACCCGCTGGTGAACACGGCCAATGTCTCCGGGCTATACCAAGGCACTCTAGTGACTGCTTCAGACAACAACTCGGATGATGTTGAGATTACAGCCGGACCCTGTATTAATATAGAGGCTGTTTAGAAATTGACAGGTAATTTATCACAACCGTCTTAGTAGCGGACTAAAAGCCGAAGGCTCACGATTTAAGTTGGTTTTTTCACTAATGACTCCTCATTTTGAGGATTTTAGCACCTTAACAACAGCATAATCAGCCACTTCAGGCAATAATGTTCCTGAGGCTTCTTGACATAGCATCGGCTTAAGATTCTCTAAGCTTGTACTGCACATGGTGGAGGCTGAGCCCGGGTAAACCGCTCCATTATCACCGCCCCAATCCTCTTTATCACTTGAGCACATAGTGCCAGATAGACATGTATCTTCACCTTAGCCAGTCCTCTTACCCTGGGGTTTGCCAGGCGGTGGCTTCCCTTCTCCTCAGAGTAGGCTCTCTCGACACTGGTGCGAGCGTTATATTTCTCCTGCCACAGGTCAGTCCCTCTGGGGATTGGGCCAATCAACCGGTAATCTCGCTCTGGGTGAAGGTAAAAGGTTCTGCCGTAACTGGACAGCGAGCAACCAGAACGAAAGAGACATTGGCACCTGCCTAGAGCTGCCGGACAGCGGAACTTCAAGCGACCACGCTTTTCTTCCTTGCCCCAGTAAATTACCTTCAAACCAGCAAAGCAGGTATATTTGCCGTCATTGGAGAGGTAGAGGAAGCCCTCGGTAATGCCATCAGCCCTGCGCCTCGGATTGAGGGCGATGATAGGAGCTACACCCATATCCTCAATGGGGAAGCGGTAGTTTTCATAGGCATCATAGGCTGAGTCCATTGCGGAGGTATTTATCGGGGTTTCAGGGTGCTTTTTCTTGGCTCCTTTGAGCAAGGGTAAAGCCCGAGGAGAATCCGCTTCGTTAGCCGGAGTTACGCTAACTTCTAGTGGTAGCTGGGATTTGGCATCGACAATGAGATGAACCTTGTAGCCAAAGAAAAAGTAATCCTTGCTCTTGGCTCCCCATTGGGCATCGGTGTCGGAATAGCTCCGGGGACAATTACATTTACCCTTACAGGAGCAGGTCTTCCTGCCGAACTGATTGGCATAAGCCCAGACGTGAGTGGAATCTATAGCCGTATCGCCACCAGTAATTACCTTTAAGACTATAGCCTGGGCAATCAAGTTATGAAGTATTTCATAGAAGGTCTCCTCGCCAAGACGGCCACGGAAATTGGTAAAAGTGCCGTTGGAAGGGGTCTTCAGGAAATTGAAGCCACAGAGAAGACACAAGCGACCGTTGTAGCGCAAGGCTTCAGCTAGCTTTCTATCTGAGCTGACCTCATCCAGATAGATTAGGAGTTGAGCCTTAAACAGGAAAATAGGGTCATAGCCCTCAGCCCCCTGGGGTAAAGCAGAATACTTATCCTTGACTAGAGGATGGATAAAAGACCAGTGGATATTATCGAAGATGATTTTAATAGGGTCGTTAGGCTTGAGTTTGAGCGAGGTCTCATAGGTGGTAAACGTAAGCTGATTGGCTGTTCTCATAGGATTATCCTCCGGCTATTTGGTTAATTCTACCACTTAGCTGGGGGTGAAGAAAGAAAGAAGAGGCTGGAGAGCCCAAATTTTGAAGCTAAAAATACGGCTTTTCAAAACTAAACAGCCTCAGTTGGTTAAGGAGGTATCCAAAAGTGCTCAGTTTTAGAGACTTAGAAAAGGAGAGATACAAGGAAATCAAGGTAAAACTATTCAGCTCCGAAGCGAAACAAAGTGGCTTCTACAATCAAATTGAACGTGAATTCTGCCTTGCCGATGAATATTCCTACGAAAAC
>CAZJMM010000252.1:0-1938 GCA_964547155.1 uncultured Dehalococcoidaceae bacterium
GTGCGGTTAGTGGCTATCTTCGAATAGGTGTTTGGTAATCACTACGGAACATCGATGCCGATGTCGTTCGGCAGTAACGAGACTTCTTCAAAATGATAGGGGGAGCATATTCCAACTCCCCCTATTTGTTATAAAATCCAACAAACGCAAGTAGTTGGCTTTTCAAACTTAAAAAGCACTGGTTGTGTTTATTTACTAAGCATTTATTGCATTTGACACGTTAAATATAACGATAAGTAATTCAAAGAATTAATTAATGAGGAGGTAACAGCACAAAATAAAAATACAAAAACGCTTTTGTTTGATTAGTTAGTTAAACAACGCCTGAAAACATTTAACGCACTATTTAGTAGATTGTGACCTCAGAGTCACAATCGCTTGTTTTGTTCAACACTGCACATTTGAGGCTTTTGTTCAATCTTCCAGTGGAATGCTACCCTCTGATTATTCTTTGACTTTGGTGCTACTGGTTGCAAGACCCACATCTGCCTTATTTTTGTCCTAGAATTCTCGCCGCTTCGCTGATTCCCACATGTCCACTGTAAAATCAGATTTTGTATGTTGCTGTATCCTAAGTAATATTACATACCAGAAGTCAGCATTTTTATGACATCAAATTGGCACCTGTTTCCCCTGACAATTCATAATCTACTTTCTAAAATCACTCAAGTTCTTGAAGAAAAATGTCTACTTAGGTTATAATTTGGTATAAAAATTCCACTATAAGCTATAAATGTAACTATATCTATCCACCATTGCAAAAGTTCAGAAACATATTGGACTCTTTAGGGGGTGATGACAGGGAGTCCGGGTGAAGCAGATTTATATAGCCAGTTACTTCAAAAGCGGCTATAGTCGTTTCATGAAGTATGTTCATGATGTCTTTGACCATCCCAAGCGGGAGAGCATTGAGAAGAGGCTGGAGATAATCAAGTTCTGTGATGAGTTTGGATTTAAGGCGACGAAGCTGGCTTTTGGCAAAAGCCGTTCCACCATCTACCTCTGGAAACAAAAGCTGAAAAACTCAGCTGGTAAACTATCCTCACTGGCTCCAGGAGACCGCTCGCCCAGGAACAAGAGACACCGCATAGTAGACCCCTTTATCGAGCGTTTCATTGTGGAATACCGCTCAGCAAGACCTGGGGCGGATAAGACCACCATTACCCCAG
Source organism: uncultured Dehalococcoidaceae bacterium (assembly GCA_964547155.1). Classification (GTDB taxonomy): domain Bacteria; phylum Chloroflexota; class Dehalococcoidia; order GIF9; family DYGU01; genus CAZJMM01. The sequence continues at coordinate 1,170 of CAZJMM010000252.1, forward strand.
CTCTAGCAGCTGCCTGTGCCAAAGAGGGAGTAAAGCCGGTGTCCGAGTCTACCGTAGGCAGAATCATTCGTGACCTGAAGGATAAAGGTAGGCTACCCTACGGTAGCAAAATCAGTATCCGAGGCGGTACTGGTACCTTACTTGTCAAGGAAGCAAAACCCAGGAAAAAGAAACTGAGACGGAAAGATTACGTGCCCCACTTGCCCGGAGACCTGGTCCAGATGGACACAGTCTCTATCTTTACCGCCGGCCTGAAGCGCTATATCTTCACTGCCCTCGACGTGCGTACCCGCTTTGCCTTCGCTTATGCCTATAAGGCCAACTCTTCGGCTAACGGCAGTGATTTCATCGGAAAGTTCCTTGAGGTGGCACCCTTTGTCACCAGGCGAGTCCAGACCGACAATGGCAGTGAATTCGCCAAACACTTTGACGATTTCTGCTCTAAGCACGACCTGACCCACTTCTTTAACTACCCCAGGCATCCTCAGTCAAACGGCTTCCTCGAGAGATTTAACCGCACTGTTCAGGAGCAGTGCGTTAATCTTTACATCGACTATCTGGATGAGCCAGATGACTTTAACCGAAAGCTGATGGCTTACCTCATCTGGTACAATACCGAGAAACCGCACCGGGGTATTGGCAAAGTCTCCCCGATGCGCTACTATCTTGATAACTTCTGCCCCCTCGACCAGTCCAATATGTTATGGACGCTAACAAAAACTTGACAAGAACTGAGGAGGGTTGTATCATTTTGCCATAGTCGATTTGT
>CAZJMM010000253.1:0-1937 GCA_964547155.1 uncultured Dehalococcoidaceae bacterium
TGTTCAATAGACCACATTTTGCCGCTGCGTCCTGCTCCTGCCTGAACCTCATCAGCAATAAATAGAGCACCGTGCTTTTCACAGGCTTTTTTCAATATCTTGAAGTATTCCGGTGGTGGTGCTAAGTAGCCACCTTCTCCCTGTTGCGCCTCGACAATAAGGGCAGCTACATCATCAGCCGCAGTATAAGGTGTATTGAGCACATAGTCGACATATTTAGCACACTGCAGGTCACAGGTGGGATACTCCAAGCCAAAACAGCATCGATAGCAATAAGCATAGGGCACGTGTATCACGTAGGGGATGAGAGGGCCGAAACCGTAATGGTAGCGGTCACCGGTGGTTAAGGCTCCCGAACCGCACCACACACCATGGTATGCCCCGTGAAAAGCTACGATTTGCGACCTTCCGGTTACATGACGGGCAAACTTTATGGCTGTTTCCACCGCCCCACTGCCGCTCTGGGTAAAGTAACTAACGCAATTACCGCGCAAGCCCTCGGGCATGATGCTGGATATCTTCTTGGCAAGTTCAGCACGGCGGGTGTTAACTGCCTCCGCGGCATGCATCAACTTTGTCAATTGTTCCTCTATGGCTTGAACTACCTTGGGATGCCTACGTCCCACAGCATTTACCGCCACCCCTGCTGCCATATCAATGAAAATATTACCATCAGGGTCCTTTATTGTAGCACCCATGCCCTCATCAAAAACGGGGGGAGCCGCACCTCCGGGTCGAGCCAGTGATTCATATTTAGGTACGTCTCCAATAATCTTCTGGCTCTTAGGACCGGGAATCTTAGTCACAATCTTTGGTGCATCAGGATACGACAGCTTCGCCAATTCCTCTTCTGAAATCATGCTTTTACCTCCTCTTACGTAAGTACAGACAGGTTCTTGTCGACCGATTATGCTCTGGTTAAGGTTACTAAAAACCTCTTTTGCATTATTTAATCAAATGCTCTCATCACCACTCTATAGTAATTGTTGCCAACAAACGTCAGAAAGTCTCAATTGGAGTATACTGTAATCCCAACGATTCAGCTACCGCCTTGTTGGTCAGTTTTCCCATAAACACATTGAGCCTTTTCCTCAATGCAGCTTAAGGGTAGGCAATTTTCTTTCCCTAGCCTTTTTATATACAAGTTTAGCGCAGATTAGATCCTCAATAGCCAGTCCGGTAGAATCGAAAATGGTTATCTCATTGTCCCTTTCTCGCCCCTTCTTTATGTTAGCCACGACTTCCCCAAGAGTGCCATAGATATCCTCAATTTTTATCACGCCCTGTGATAACGGAACATTAATTTCCCCGGAATGGGAAGCTTGCTCAATGTCATCAACTATAACCTTGGCGTTCTTTAGCAGGTCTGTCTCTATCTCCTGCTTTCCTTTGGCATCAGCTCCAATGGCATTTATATGAGTCACTGGCCTAATATACTCCTTTTTGACCACTGGTTTCCTTGATGGAGTAGTGGTAACTACAATGTCAGCTTTGGTCGCCTCTTCAACAGTTTCCACTGAACTGATGTTTAAGCTTAGTTTTGCCCCATCTCTTCGGCGTATTTTAGGCTGGTATCCCTGTGCAAGTCAAATAGCTTTACCTGTTCAATCTTGGGAAGCACTTCGCTTATTGCTAACAATTGTGTTCTGGCTTGCATACCAGCGCCTATAAAGCCGATAACGGACGATTCTCTTCTGGCTAGGTATTTGACTGCTACCCCACCGGAGGCTCCAGTTCTAATATTAGTGATATAGGTGCCATCCATAATGGTAAGAGGGCAACCAGCGTTAGGGTCACACAAAATGACTGTAGCCATTATACTCGGTAAGTTTTGCCTCCAGTTATTAGGATATACACTTACCCATTTTACCCCGGCAGCTCTATCAATGTAGGCTGGCATAGCCCTGAAATCACCTTGGTATTCTGGAAGGTCTAAA
>CAZJMM010000254.1:0-1927 GCA_964547155.1 uncultured Dehalococcoidaceae bacterium
AGACAGGTTCCTCGCAATGACAAGAGAGGAGATTGCTCAACAATCTCAGACAGGATACCTAACTTGGTATGAGTTCAAATAGCAGATTTGGAGTAATTATGTTATCATAGCTTTACCCTTGTATTATAGGAGGTGAGGGCAAATGATGTGGTTCTGGCCTAACTGGGGTTGGTGGGGGATGGGTCTGGGTATGCTGCTGATGATTGTCTTCTGGGGTGGGCTCATTGCTCTGGTGACCTGGATTATACTGAGGCTGGTGCGCTCAGGGCAACAGCCTTCCTCTCAAGCGCCGTTGGACATTGCTAAAGCTCGCTATGCTAAGGGTGAGATTAGCAAAGAAGAATTTGAGCAAATTAAGAAGGACCTGGGCTGAAAGCTTTACCCGAAACTGGTTTAATGCTATAGTTTCCCCTTCATGAATTTCGAACAGAAAGTAATTCAGTCGGGCACTGTTACTACTCCGAAAGGATTCCTGGCAGGGGCTACCTGTGCCGGGATAAACCGTCAGGGCAAGCTTGACTTAGGTCTTCTTTACTCTGAAGTCCCCTGTGTAGCTGTTGGTCTATTCACCACAAATAAGATTAAGTCGGCTCCAGTCATTCTATCCCAGAAACATTTGCAGAATAATAAAGCTCAAGCGATTGTGGTGAACTCGGGTTGTGCCAATGCCTGTACCGGGAGGCAGGGAGTAAAGGATGCCAAGGAGACGGCAAGTCTCACCGCCAGAAAGCTGAACGTTTTGCCTGAGGGTGTCCTAATAGCCAGCACGGGGGTGATTGGTGTCCCTTTGCCTATGGAGAAGGTGAAGGAAGGCGTTATGAAGACTACACTCTCCAAGAAAGGTGGACATGAACTGGCTAAAGCCATGATGACCACCGATACTTTCCCTAAGGAAATAGCGATATCTGTGAGAGGCGGGTCTGAGCAGTTTATTATTGGGGGTGTGGCAAAGGGGTCGGGAATGATACACCCTGACCTGGCGACGCTGCTTTGTTTTCTGACCACTGATGCTGATGTGGAAGCAGATTTTCTTCGCTCGGCATTACAGGAAGCTGTAGATATGTCTTTTAACATGGTTACGGTGGATGGTGATACCAGCCCCAGTGATTCGGTGTTTTTTCTGGCTAATGGTCTGGCTGGAAACCGAAGGATAGACTTTAAAAATGGTGAGCCCTTTCAAGCGGCTTTGAACAGAGTCTGTCTTTATCTGGCTAAGGCTGTAGCTCGGGATGGCGAAGGAGCGACCAAGCTTATTGAGGTAGTAGTTGAAGGCGCTGTGGACGAGGCTGAAGCCCGCAAAGCAGCCCGTAACATAGCCAGCTCTTTTTTGGTAAAGGCTGCTATCCATGGTAGTGACCCCAACTGGGGGAGGGTTGTGGCAGTGGTGGGTCGGAGCGGAATAGAAGTAAAAGAATCAAAGATAGACCTCTACCTGAACCAGGTGTGTGTTATGAAGTCAGGAAACCCGGCTCCGTTTGATAAGGGAGCATTAAGAAAAAGTCTGGACAAAGAAGAAGTGTATATTAGAGTGTGTCTTAATATTGGGAAGAGTAAAGCGACGGCTTGGGGATGCGACCTTTCTGAAGAATATGTTACCATTAACAGCGCTTATACTACTTGATATTAAAGGCTGAAGTGTAAAAGCGAGAGATGGAGACAGAGGGAAAGGTTATTGTTATCAAGATTGGCGGTAGCACTCTGGGCAGTACTGATACTACCATAGAAGACTTGGTAGCTCTTCAGAATAAGAAGATATCTATGGTGGTAGTTCATGGGGGTGCACAATTGGTCACAGACTGGCTAAGCCGGTTAGGCATATCGACCAGTTTTATAGGTGGTTTAAGGGTGACCGACAAACAATCATTAGAAGTGGTTACTGCAGTGCTTGCCGGTCTGGTCAACAAAGAATTAGTGGCGGCGATAGAGG
>CAZJMM010000255.1:0-1913 GCA_964547155.1 uncultured Dehalococcoidaceae bacterium
GGTAAAGACAAAAGATTGCTGGTAGTTTGGGGACGCCTCCGAGACTGGAAACTCGAAGGCACTTGGAAATGTGAAGTTAGCTGGAAAGGAGATGAAGAATACGAGGGAGCCTCAAGCCAGTGTGAGTTTAAGGTCAGCGAGTTAGGTTCGTATGACGGTACAGAAGCTGGTCCAACTGCCACAGATCTAACCAGACCATCTAATAGAATTAACATTAATTATAACGGTTTTTGCACGGCTAACTGCAACAAGATTGTATTCATTCAGGTCGTCACCAGACGAGCTGAATTCACTGATGGAACCATTCAGCCACTTAAACCTACGGACATGAATGCCAATTGGACGAACCAAGACAACGATACCGTTACTGTTGGTGGTCAACTGTTCACCGCGGACTATCTCAACGGCGAAAACGACCCATATTACAATGGGGATGATGCTCAAGATAGTGGTGCTCAGGGAAAGCATGATGCAGACTTAGCACGTGCCACAATGAATGATGCACCGTACACCAATGCGTTTGACAGAATCAAAGGCATATACGGGAAAGAAGTGAAGAAGATAATCCGCGAGTTTGAGACTTTTGCTTTTTGTGTTGATGGACCGGACAAAGGCAAGTTCTATCAGGGGATAAACTGGAGATATGAGCGAGAAAAAGGTGAAGCCGGGGACGGTAAGAGCACAATCGTTGGAGTAGTTTCAGAGCCATCCCAGGGATTCAAACAAGCTCTGGACAAATGGTGCACAAATCATGGCTTCACCTTGCCAAAATAGTCAATAAAGGAGAAAGGTGCTAAATAATAAGCTGAGAACTTTACTGATTTTTGGATTATTTCTTCTGATTGGCGGGATGGGTTTTAATTGTGCTCCTAAGGAGGCAGAAATGGGATTTAAGGAATTCCAGGCTTCTAACTTACAACAACTTCGTACATTACAGGTGAAGTTGACATATGTGGGGGAACAAGACAAGCCCATCCCTACAGTCGCCTTCACTTCTCAATTCAATACTCTCGACCTAGAGAAATTCAGACCATTTCGCCGTCCTGGATTTCATTATGGCAACGACGACCTGCCCAACATCTGGACTTTCACTTGTTCCCCGGAGGAGTTACAACGAATGGTCAACACTCTCGGTGAAATACAGGCAGTCAGGCAGGGCAAGGTAATTGGCGAATTCCTATCATTCATGATGTATAACACCACCCCAGCCGGAGAAAAAGTGCACGAAGCTATTCTGGATGCAGAAATGACTAAGCTGCTTCTGGAAAAGATTAAGGCATCATTAGACCCAGCAAATAAGGAAGGAATAGAAATTCTTGACCGTCTGGCGCAAATATTGTTTTGAAACTTGAATTTTAGCCAGACTTTGCTATCATCGTTGTCGGATTGAAATTCATTGACAAACTGCTTAAGGCGAGCCGGCAAAACAAAAGCTGGCTATGTATTGGGCTTGACCCTGACCCTGAGCTTATGCCCAAAATCAAAGTTTCGGACTTTAACAAGGCTATAATCGAGGCTACGGCTGATTTGGTCTGCGCTTACAAGCCCAATTTTGCCTTCTATGAAGCTCTCGGTATTGAGGGGCTTGACAGCCTGCAAAAAACCATCGAATTTATACCATCTCACATCCCCATAATCGCCGATGCTAAGCGAAGCGACATAGGTAACACAGCTAAAGCCTATGCCAAAGCCTTGTTCACTATTTTTGGTTGCGACGCAGCTACAGTCAACCCTTATCTCGGTTTTGATTCTGTAGAGCCTTTCCTTCAATATAAGGATAAAGGAGTCTTTATCCTGTGCCGGACTTCAAACCCTGGAGCCCTCGATTTTCAAAGTCTTACTTGTAGTTCTGGTTTACCCTTATATGCTGTCTCTTATACACATCTCCGAGCCCACGAGACCGTACTAGATCT
>CAZJMM010000256.1:0-1908 GCA_964547155.1 uncultured Dehalococcoidaceae bacterium
CTGAAAAAATGGTTGACGAGAAAGGTAGTCCCAGAATCGAGCATACAAAGGTCGACCAATCAACCAAGACTGCTGATATGCTCCAAGCCGATATTAAAATAGAACAGGAAGTGGCTGCCGAATATGACCGGGCTGCTAAAGAGGTTAAAGACCCTAACTTAAAGAAACTACTTACTCGGTTAAGAGACCACGAAACATATCATGCCGAAGTATTCAGCGACCTGCTAAAGGAAGAATAGAATCACTCAAACTGTTTACCAGGAGTTGATTTTAGACTAAAATAAATATGATTTTTGCGGGAGTAACTCAAGGGTAAAGTTCCTGCCTTCCAAGTAGACTCGTAGTCAACCCCTTCGACACTGTCTTTGTGTTCTAATGTTTTTGCTCCCTGATCACACTACGCGCGACAAGAACAGCTTGATTGCTGCTTTGTAGAATCTTGTAAGTGACGCTACCATAAGCCCACCTCTCAATGCCGGAGTGCCCATGACTTGATATGGCGATTAAACGAGAATCTGTTTCGTTAGCACATTTAACTATTTCCCGGACAGGATCGCCAGTTCTGACTTCACACCTTATGCTATCCTTTTTACCTACTAATCTTGTGCGCACCTTGCCTAAATATTTTTGGGTACTTATCTTCATCGAGTCTGCATCACGGTCTCCGAAATAAACATAGTCTAAACCACCAATGGTATGAACATGCTTGCCAGAAGCTACTACTTGTAGAAGAATAACCTCAGAATTCAATTTCCTCATCAGTTCCATCACATAAGGCAACACTGCTTCCGCCCTTTCAGAGCCATCTAACGGCACAAGGATTCGACCAAACAAACCATCTTTACTCGATTCTGCTAACGGCTCTATAACTCTAACAACCATTGACGGGATAACTACTCTCTGGAGTACCTTGTAGGCAGTACTACCCAAACACTGGGGCATTATGCCAGAACGACCGTGTGAAGTCATAATAATTAGGCTAATGTCATTTTTCTCGGCATAGCTAACAATTTCCTCAGCAGGTCTGCCAACTAAGACTACCGCTCTGACTTTAACTGTTCCTGCACCCTCTTCTATATTGCTTCCTAACTGCTCAGCCACAGTACTTAGATAGATTTCACAAGTATGCTCATACTGGCTTTCTTCTGGCTCACAAACTTCTATCAAAATTACCTCGGAGCCAAAAGCCCTGGCTAACTCCGTTACATAGGGGAAAACCTGCTCAGCTAACTTTGAACCATCTAATGGCACAAGAATCCTATCAAACATTTCTTTCACCTACTTTAAGTGATAATCAACAAAATTGAAACTGAAAATCACTTCCATACTGACATTATCCTCCATGTTAAGTGTGCATCAGAATCAAAAGGAGATGACATAAGGCAACTACAAGGATCATCGCTGGCATAGCATATTTACAGAATCTACCCCAGCTGATAGGATAGCCTTCTCTCTCGGCAATGGCTGTTCCCACAACATTGGCTGATGCCCCAATGGGGGTACCATTGCCACCAATATCTGTACCCAAGGCTAAAGGCCAAGCTAATGAAGGTAAGCTCAATCCGGCTGTCTGGGAGAGGTTACTGATTACAGGCACCATTGTGGCAGCAAAGGGAATATTATCTATTATAGCCGAAGCAAAGGCAGACAACCAGAGGATGATAGGGATGACCAGAATGAGACTTCCTCCTGACACCTCCCCAATGTACTCAGCCAGTATTCTGAGCACCCCTGTCTCTTCAAGACCTCCTACACAGACAAATAGACCGACAAAGAACAATAGGGTACGCCAGTCCAATCTTCTAATGATGTGGGCTCCCCCCTTGCCTGCAACAAGAAGAGTCAGAGCAGCTGAAATACAACCTATTATGGCTACGGACAATCCAGTTTGAGCGTGGGTAACCAGCA
>CAZJMM010000257.1:0-1903 GCA_964547155.1 uncultured Dehalococcoidaceae bacterium
TCTACCACTTACCCAGTTCTTCCAGTGCCTTAACCACCCGCCACGTTTCGGCACTAACGGCAGTACCTCCCATGACAACAGCCACTGAGACAGCTTCCATGATTTCGTCTTTAGTAGCTCCGGCGCTGATGGCGTCTCGGGTCTGTCCTTGAACACAGCGGGTACAGCCTGCCTGAAGGCCACAGGCCAAAGCGATAAGCCGCTTCGTTTTGAGATTGAGCACCCCATCCTTATAGACTGCCTGGCGGAAAGAGGTGTATGCAGCCATTGCCGGAAGTCCCTGGTCGAACCTGTCCCGGTATTTCCCGGTCTCCGTATAATATTCCAGTTGGTTTTTCATGAATCTCTCCTATCGTAATAATTGTTACATTATAATTGTAGCAGTTGCTACAATTATAGAACTATGCTAAAATGTTTGTCAAGGGGAAAACTTATGGAATGGTTATTATTTACCTACTGGCTGCCACCGGAACCATCTCGAAAAAGGGTTTTCGTCTGGCGTCAGCTAAAAAGAATAGGTGCCATTTCCCTGGAGGGAGGGGGCTGGGTTTTGCCCAAGAAAGACCCGCTATTTGCTAGGATAGCCGAGCTTATGCATACCGTAGAAGACATGGGAGGTACCGCAAACCTGTTCACTGTGACTCACTTTAGTGACGCGCAAGAAAAGCGCGCTATATCCAGGTTTCAACAGGAAAGGGAGCAGGAGTACGCCGAGATTATTAAAGAATGTCAGAAGACTTTACGTCATATTGAGAGAGAGACACGGGAAGAACAGTTTAACCTGGGGGAAGTGGAAGAAATAGAAGGCGACTTAGATAAGATAAATCACTGGTTTTCTCATGTGAAGGAGCGCGACTTCTGGGAGTCTGAAGCAAGGAAAGAGGTCGAGAAACTAATAAATGAAGCCGAAGCGAATCTGGCCGCTTTTACCCAGAAAACCTATGAGAGACTTCAAGGTACCCAGGACAATGAGCCATAAATGAAGATAAGACCATCACCTTTTCTGCTCCTCTGTATCATGGATGGGCTGGCTATTTTCAGCTCGACGATGGCCAAGAACCCCGCTTTACCGTTGTTCATTCGCTCTATGGGAGTACCGGTCTCTACAGTCGGCTTTATTGCAGCCGCATCCACGGTGGTTGGAATCATTGTGAGCCTTCCTGCCGGCATACTATCTGACATTATCGGACGGTGCCGGGTAATATTCATTTTATCCTTTTAGCGTATATCTTGCACAGCTATAATTTCGGTGCCGCTGGGCAGGGGGTGAGTTGAAACAGCTAGCGCAAACATGCTATAATATCCCCCTAGGGGGGATATTATGAATACAACATATACTCACAAGCATACGCGGGCGGTCATTAACCGTCTTTCAAGAATTGAAGGCCATGTTCATGCCATTAAGACCATGGTGGAGGATGAGCGTCCTTGTCCTGATATACTTATCCAATTAGCTGCTGTCAAATCGGCGATTACCAAAGCTTCCAGATTAGTCCTTGAAGACCACATGGAATCCTGTTTGTATAAGGCAACTAAGGCGAGCGCACCGGAAAAGGAATGGGAAAGCCTAAAGGAAGCACTGAGAAAGTACGTAATGTAAATCAAAGGTATTTATATCTTTGAGACCCATCTGGTATGAGAATATAAAACGAAGGAATTTGATTTAGAGTATGTTTAATTCGGCACTCATCGGCGTAGTAATGCTTGGCTTGCTGCATGGACTTGAACCAGGCCATGGTTGGCCCGTGGCCATGTTGTATTCTGTCCGGAAAAGAAATCCTTCTTTCAGTGCCTTACTTAGCTCAAGCATTATAGGTATGGGTCATTTAATATCATCTATTGCTGTTGTTTGTATGTAGTCAGGGAAAGTGGGACAGTTTAGGCCTTTGAGGTAACGGACACT
>CAZJMM010000258.1:0-1896 GCA_964547155.1 uncultured Dehalococcoidaceae bacterium
GAAAAGATAGTCACTGTGAAGTGTCCTCTTACTGGATATCTAAATGCAGGTAGTGAGCTGGAATGCTATCAACCAATTAAAATAGGTGACGCTATTTCTGTTACTGGCAAACTTATGGATGTCCGAGAGCGAGAAGGGAAAACGGGTAAGATGCTTTTTATGATCGCAGAATTGACATATAGGAATCAGAAGGGTGAGGTGGTGGTCAAAGGGCGTACCCATTTTATCAGGTATTGATTTTGGGAGGAACAAAATGGCAAAGCAAGTTTTTTATGAAGACATAGAAGTAGGTAGTGAAGTTCCGACATTGGTCAAGCACCCGACGACCCGGCAATTGGTAAAATGGGCAGGTGCTTCTGGGGACTATTATGAAGTACACTATGACAAGGATGTCGCCCTGGCGAATAATCTACCTGGTGTTATCGTTCATGGCTGGTTGACTTGTTCTTTTCTGGGGCAGTTGGTGACCGATTGGATAGGAGAGCGTGGAATGCTGGTAAAGTTGGGCTGCAACTATCGAGGGATGCTGTTCCCCTGCGAGAACATTACCTGTAAGGGGAAAGTGACCAAGAAGTATATTGAAGATGGTAAGTGCTACGTAGAAGTCGATATTTGGGCGGAGAACCCTAAAGCAGAGAGGTCTGTCCCTGGTTCGGCTAAAGTTATTCTGCCATCGCGGAGTTAAGCATCTGTACCGGAAAAGGAGACAAAATGGGAAAATTGGACGGTAAAGTTGCGGTCATTACTGGCTCAGGGCGAGGTATAGGCAAGGCTATAGCTACTCTTTTTGCTAAAGAAGGGGCGGCAGTAGTCATAAATGACATTGATGAAGCTCCAGCCGAGGAAACGGTTAAAGAAATACAGGTTTCTGGAGGCAAAGCGGTTGTCTGCGTGGCTGATGTAACCAAGGCTGAGGAAGCCCGGAGACTTATTGATACTGCGGGGGAAAAATTTGGCAAGCTGGACATCCTGGTCAACAACGCCGGGATTACGCGGGATAATTTAATTCCGAGAATGACCGATGCTGAATGGGATATCTGCATCAACATTAGCCTGAAAGGAGCATTCAACTGTATCCGGGCAGCTTCAAAATATATGATGAAAGAGGGGCATGGGGGGAAGATAATTAATATTACTTCAGTAGTCGGTCTAATGGGCAATGTGGGGCAAATTAACTATTGTGCGGCTAAAGCCGGCATTATAGGGCTCACTAAAGCAGTTGCTAGGGAGTGGGCGAGGTATGGTGTTACCTGTAATGCTGTTGCTTTTGGCTTTGTTGATACCCGTTTGACCAGAGAAAAGGAGACGAGCGAGGAAGCCTTCGGGGCGAAAGTGGGTATACCCAAGAAAGCGAGGGACATGTGGCTTGCGCAGCCAGGGGTCAAAATAATAACTCCGGAAGACGCTGCCAAACCTGTCCTGTTCTTAGCCACCGATGATGCTACCTATATCACGGGACATGTCTTAAATGTAACCGCTGGTCTATATATGTAGAGGGTGCAATTGCCTTTAACCCCTCCTTCTCTTGACAATCTATAGTAAAATCAATTAGGACGACTAAATAAAGGAGGTGAGCAATGGCATCTTATCCTGTTTTGGTTAAGGGCGAGCTGACACTGCCACCGGCCCGGGGCTGGTGGCTCATCAAATGGCTCTTGGCAATACCCCATTATATTATTCTGGTTTTCTTGTGGATAGCTTTTATAGTGGTTAGTATCATTGCCTTCTTTGCTATCTTATTCACAACAAAATATCCGAAGAGTCTGTTCAATTTCAATGTAGGTGTCCTGCGCTGGTCATGGCGGGTGGGGTTCTACAGCTACCAAGCCCTGGGCACGGATAAATATCCACCCTTTACATTAGAATCGGTTGATTATCCGGCTGACCTGGAGGTAC
>CAZJMM010000259.1:0-1894 GCA_964547155.1 uncultured Dehalococcoidaceae bacterium
GGAGGGAATCTCGATGGGTACTCTAACAAAGCTAACCAGTGGCGGGCAGGTCACTATTCCTAAGGAAATCAGGATAAAAACTAACATGCAGCCTGGCGATTTTGTTGAGGTCAAGCTTGACAAGGAAGGACACATAGTATTGACTCCAAAGAAACTTGTGGACGCCAGCCAGGCTTACTTCTGGACTGAAGAGTGGCAGAAAGGGGAACGCAAGGCAGACGAGGATATAAAAGCTGGCAGAGTGAAGAGGTTTAAGTCAGCCGCTGATGCAGTAAAGTATCTTGAGGATAAAGCATAGCTGTGGAGATCCTCTTCACCGCGCAATTTGAACAGGCATATGAGAAGCTCACCAATGCCGAGAAACGGAGTGTTCGCAAGGCGCTTACTCTATTGAGTGATAACCCAAAATATCCCAGCCTTCGTGTCAAGAAAATGGAAGGTAAGCAGAACATTTGGGAAGCTCGCCCTTCAAAGAAATTGCGCATGACTTTTGAATTGGTCGGAGAAACCATCTTCATGCGCAATGTGGGGGAGCATGATAAGGTGTTGAAAAGACCGTGATTATGAGCAGGTAAATCAATAATGGGGTGAGGTGTTGTTGACTGGGCATTACTCGGCATATTGATAAAACGACTTGCCGTGGAAACGCCACCTGATCAAAACGTAGTGGTTGCGGCGATTGTTGGCTTGGTGCTTATTTCTGCTGGCATAATAGTCCAGATAGTGAGAAGGAAGATATATTAGATGTAGGTACTCTTTATTGCTATCCTATCTTACTCGTCAACCCTCCACCCTTACTAAATAAAAGCAGATAGGAATTTTGGCTTATGTTGTGTTATGATAAATGAGAGGTAGTTAAATGAAGGCAACCGAATCAAGGGCTGAGATTTATTTGATGGCTCTTCAGTCTCTTTCTAAGGCAGAAAGAGAAGCTGTTATTTCGCGTTTGCTGGAAGACCCAGGTCTAAGAGAAGATATCCTCGATTTGATAACCATCTACCAGCGCCAAGGGGAGCCATCACGACCTTTTAGGGAGTACCTGATAGAGACTAGAAAGTGAGGCCCCTGAAAGGTGAAGTATGAAATCCGGATACTCCACTCCGCTGAAAAAGAGATGGAGAAACTCTCCGTACCAATACACAATCGCATCAGCAAAAGAATCCTTTCTCTTGAAAACAATCCCAGACCAAAAGGCACAAAGAAACTTAGTGCCCGTGACGAATATCGCCTCCGGGCTGGAAACTATCGAATCTTATACACCGTCAATGACAGTGACGGTGTTGTCACTATCATTGCCGTGGGGCACCGTCGCGAAGTCTACCGCTAAACACCGCTGGTATTAATTGCAGACTAGGAGTAATTGAATGGAAAAGGAAATCATTTTCTTAGTAGAGGAAGCAGCCGAAGGTGGTTTTCAGGCTAAAGCCCTGGGTAATTCTATCTTCACCGAGGCTAATACCTTCGAGGAACTGAAGACGATGGTGCAGGATGCTGTCCACTGCCACTTTGAACCATCGGAAAAGCCCCCTCTTATCCGCCTACATGTGGTGAAGGACGAGGTAATTGCCGCATGACCCTTATTACTTCAGTCTGAGAGGTATCCCCGCTACCATGAGATAAACTTCATCAGCCTTTTCGGCAATAAGCTGGTTGACTTTGCCCAGAAGGTCACGGTAAAGGCGAGCCAGCCTGTTTCTGGGGACAATGCCCATGCCCACTTCGTTGGAGACGATGATGAAGGTAGCCGGGACACCATCAAGGCAGCTAATCAAAGACTCTATTTCGGCTAAGACCTGCTTTTCGGCTTCAGGATATTTGGCTTCATTCTTTAAGAGGTTGGAGACAAGGAGGGTAAGGCAGTCCACAATAACCACCTCGGCATCACCTATCCGGG
>CAZJMM010000260.1:0-1892 GCA_964547155.1 uncultured Dehalococcoidaceae bacterium
TCGCATGCCTCAGGTCAGGCGAAGTCACCACTTTAGTCACCGAAATGAAACTGCTCAACCTCGGATCCTTAATCTGGCGTCGCAGCAAGTCACTAATTTCTTGTCGGATAAGATTGTTTATCCGCTCAGTTCGTCGCGTCATAATCAACAGTCCTTCAGAATTAGAGGGTCAGGGGACAGTGCGGGTGGAGAATAAGCCAAGTACAGGTTAGCAGACAATCTTTTCCATTATCTAAGCGACTCTTTCTTCATGATAAAACTGGATAATGTCACTAATCTGGAAATCGATAAACCCTTCAATGCCAACACCGCACTCTATTCCTGCTGAAACTTCTCTAACATCCTCTTTAAAACGCCTCAAACTACTAACTCGAGATTCTGTCACTACTTCTCCCTGACGCAATATTCGAGCCAAGGAATCTCGGGTCACTTTGCCTTCTTTAACCAAGACCCCAGCCACTTTCCCTTTTTTACCTGTCGCAAAAATGGCACGTACTTCAGCCTGTCCATCAACCACATCTATATAGACAGGCTCAAGCATCCCTTTTAGGGCTTTATTCACGTCTTCAACCAAGTCGTATATAACAGCGTAATTACGGATGCTAATCCCTTCCAAATCAGCCAACTTTTGCGCTCCCGGTTCCGGTTTGGTGTTGAAACCAATAATAATTCCTTTTGAAGCCAGAGCCAAGAGTACATCACTTTCTGTGATGCTACCACTACCTGAATGGATAACTCGAACCTTAATTTGCTCTGTCCCCAAGCGCTCCAAGGAATCCTTTATTGGCTCGATACTACCTTGAACATCAGTTTTCAATATTATATTGAGCTCTTTGACCCGCCCGGCACTAATTTGAGCAGAGAGGTCGCTAAGGGTTAAAGGTTTCGCGGCGACGGAAGGTTGTTGGCTGATTTCTCGTTGCTCTATAATAAGCCGAGCCTGACGCTCACTACCAACCACTCGGAAAGCATCACCAGCTTTCGGTACCGCATTTACTCCTAAGACTTCTACCGGAGTGGCTGGTCCCACTTTCTTCATTTGCTTCCCTTGGTCGTTAAACATAGCTTTTACTTTGCCGTAAGTGTCACCCACTACCAAGGCATCACCCAAATTTAGAGTGCCCTGCTGGATGAGAAGAGTAATAAGAGGCCCTTTAGTTTTGTCTAATCCAGCTTCAATTACCGCACCTTCAGCAGGACGGTCAGCATCAGCCTTAAGTTCCAAAATATCAGCAACCAAAAGGAGATTCTCCAAAAGGTCAGAAATACCCTGTCGTTTTTTCGCTGAAATTGGGACACAAACCACATCACCCCCCCATTCTTCAATAATTAGACCTAGGTCAGTCAACTGCTGCTTGACACGCTCTACATTAGCATTAGGCTTATCTATCTTGTTAATAGCTACTACAACAGGCACACCAGCAGCACGAGCATGGTTTACAGCTTCTACAGTCTGGGGCATAACTCCGTCATCAGCAGCTACTACCAAGACAGCAATATCAGTGACTTTAGCACCGCGGGCTCTCATAGCAGTGAAGGCTTCATGCCCTGGTGTATCCAAAAAAGTAATCTTTCGTCCTTCCACTTCTACTTGATAAGCCCCAATATGCTGAGTGATAGCCCCGGCTTCAGTAGCGATTACATTCGTCTGGCGAATAGCGTCGAGAAGGCTGGTCTTACCATGGTCCACATGCCCCATAATAGTAACTACCGGAGGGCGGGAGACTGGTTTCTCTACTTTTACAGTCGGGGACGGGATTGCAGAGGAGACCATCTGTTTTCGGGCTTCAAAGCCAAAATCAGCTGCTATTAGAGCTGCTGTCTCAAAGTCAATAACCTGATTTATCGTAGCCATAATGCCATTTTTCATGAGTTGTTTTATAACCTCAACC
>CAZJMM010000261.1:0-1890 GCA_964547155.1 uncultured Dehalococcoidaceae bacterium
GATTAAGCAAAATCTCTGTGAACCAATCAGTACTTTCGAAATAAGTTGAACATTCTGCCCAAATGTTACCTAAGGCATCCTACCTATTCCACTATGATGGTGTATAATCAAACCTACAGAGGGGCTCCGTGCATCATTCGCTAAGAATATACAGCAGATATCGTGAATTGTTCCTCAAGTATTACATTTTCCAGGCTAAATGGACCAGAATACCCTTGATAGGAAGAATAGTCAGAAAGGTGGCTAATCTATATGGCAAGAAGGCAAACGGAGCCTATCTGCTCACCCTGCAAGAGGCCAGCGAGATAGTGGACAGTTCAGATGAAGTGGCTGTGGGTGCGTGCACCTGTAGAGCCACATTTAAGAATTGCGAGAACCCAACAAATACGGAGATCATGGTTAGGCTGGACCGGAACATATTCATTGAAGAAAGACCCAATGACTACCAGACGATAACAAAGGAGGTGGCTAAAGAGATATTGAAACAGTGTCACCTAAAAGGCCTCATACATACTATCATCAAATGCCGCGACGATTTCTATGCGATATGTAATTGCTGTTCATGCTGCTGTGTACCTTTCAGGCTGAGTAAAGAATACGGAATAGGTAATGCTCTAGCCAGGAAGAGCAACATAGTGGAAGAGTTTAAGGAACGTCGACTTTCTCATCCATGAGATTGGACAAAACGCTAGAAAGTGCAGCTAGAGTATTAAGAAGGCTCTGGCTGGGTAGATTGTGTTTAACGTATTCTAGACTGGTGATATAATCCCCCAAAGAAGGTGCTAGATATGCTAGACCCGCAAGTTGATATTGTTATCATTGGCGCTGGCGTAATAGGCTTGGCGGTAGCTTCTCAAGTGGCGAAGGAGGGTAGGAAGGTTTACGTACTCGAAAGAAACGAGACATTTGGCAGGGAAACAAGTAGCCGTAACAGCGAGGTTATCCATACCAGCATTTTCTATCCTAAAGGGTTCCTAAATGCCAAACTCTGTACTGAGGGCAACCTCCTTCTTTATGAGCTTTGTGAAAAGCACAACATAGCTTACCAGAAGATAGGCAAACTGATAGTAGCTGTCGATGATACCGAAGTTGATGCCTTGGAGAGATTGTACGAGAAGGGCAAAGAAGAGGGAGTAAATCTGACCATGCTTTCCCAGCAAGAGCTAAAGCAGTTAGAACCAAATGTCAGCGGGGTGGCGGCAATCTTTTCACCATTAACTGGTATCGTAGACTCTCACGGTTTGATGAGGTGTTTCCTGGGCAAGGCTAGGGACAATGGTACCCAAATCGCCTATAAGACAGAGGTTGTCAGCATAGACCAGGTATCAGGTGGATACAAGGTTGGGGTAGAGGAGCCTGGGGGCAGTTTTTCCTTCACCAGCAGGGCGGTGATAAATTGCGCTGGCTTTAATAGTGATAAAGTTGCTGCAATGTGCGGCATAGATATAATTGAAGCAGGCTACAAATTATATTACCTCAAAGGGGAATATTATACTCTAAACCCTGTCAAGGGCAGGATGGTCAACCGTTTAGTATACCCCATGCTCCTACCTGGTTTTTTGATCGGCATCCACACTGTGACTGACGTTTCGGGGAGAACGCGGTTAGGTCCACATTTTTACTATGTTAGTGAAATAGATTACGGCATGGATAGCTCACAGAAACAACTGTTTTACCAATCATCCAGAAGGTTATTTCCTTTTGTAGAATATGATGACATAGAGCCTGAGTCGGCGGGTATCATGCCCAGAGTTTATGCTAAGGGTGAAGGGTTCAGGGAATTTGTGATAAGACATGAATATGACCGGGGTTTACCCGGTTTCATTAACCTGATTGGCATAGAATCCCCGGGATTAACAGCTTCTCCAGCCATAGCTAGATATGTCAGTA
>CAZJMM010000262.1:0-1890 GCA_964547155.1 uncultured Dehalococcoidaceae bacterium
ATAGTAAGCCTTACTGGTTGTACAAATAGGTTAGACCAGGAAGAATTGAAAACACTATCAAGAGCCATGCGCAAATCTTAAAGGGAAGGCTATGGAAGAGAAAGTCGTGATTTTCATAGATGGGAGCAATCTGTATCATGCTCTACGGAGCAACTTTAGATGCCATGACCTTAACTTTGCCGAGTTTGCCAGTAAGCTAAGTGGCGAATAAGCCTCCATTGACAGCCTATCTTTTAGAGGGTAACCTCACATATCAAGACGTGATGACCAGCCTGAGGTACAGTCAGAAGCTGTCCATCTTTAGCCACCGCTAATAATAGCCACAATTGTAATTTCGTCTCCATCTTTTACAGCTTTGGCTAATTCCTCAGGATAGGAGCTTTCTGCATTTACATAAATTTCAACAAAATTGGCTAACTTCCCGTTTTTGTCGTAAAGCCGCTGCTTAACCCTAGGAAATTGATTGATAAGGTATTGGAGACATTCCCCTACGGTGCGACCTTTTGTTATCACCACATCCTGACCATCGGTAAACTGCTGGAAAAGGGGATGGAGTCTTATTTGAATACTCATTTCGTCCTCCGACAGTTGATTTTAACTAAGAGATGGCTTAATTACAAGTTGGCTCTTTATCTTTGTTTCATTTTCAGTGCATCGTTTCTTTCATAATGGAACAAGATGGCACAACATTACTATACTATTTTACGTGAAAACCTCCTTGACCCAAATTGAAGGTGATGATAGAATGCGCGATGGTTTGTCTGCTTCCCTGTTGCGTATAAGAGGAGGTAGTTTTCATGGTTATCATTGGTGAAACCATCCATGTTATTTCTAAAGTAGTTGGCGATGCTATTAGAGAACGGAATCCAAAGCCTATCCAAGAACTGGCAGTAGCTCAAGCTCAAGCGGGTGTTGACTACATAGACTTAAACCTGGGTCCGGCACGGCGAGACCCAGAAGCGACAATGCAGTGGCTGGTCAATGCGGTTCAGGATGTTAGTGATTTACCTCTGTCTTTAGATACCATGAACCCGGTAGCTATGGAAGCCGGGCTTAAAATATGTAAGAAGAGACCGCTGCTGAATTCAGCCTCTGGTAGGACTGACAGTAAAGAGCAAATGCTCCCATTGGCTAAGAAATATTCCTGTGATGTGGTCATCTCTGTAATCACTGACAAAGGTTGCCCTCCCGGTATTGATGCCAGAATAGAAAGTATCATGGAGACTGTAGCTCTGGCTAATGAATTAGGTGTTCCTAATGAAGATATCTGGGTTGACCCCATTCTATTGCCAGTTAGCGCCAATCAGGCTGAGGTTAAGGAGGCTCTGGAGTTTATGAAGATGCTTCCTGACCTTTTGCCTGGAGTCAAATCAACTATAGGGCTGTCCAATGTGTCTAACGGCACACCAGAAGAACTCAGGGGCATTCTCAACCGGACTTATATGGTAATGTTGGGTAGATATGGACAATACTCAGTAATTGCCGACGGCATGGACAAGGAGCTGACGAGTCTAAATAAAGGTGAAATGCCTAAAATTGTCGACCTTATTTATCGAGCTATGGATGGAGAAGATGTAGATTTGTCCTCTTTGTCAGCTCAGGAGCGCGACTACGTGAAAACAACTAAAGTGCTTATGGGGGAAACATTGTATTCTCATGCCTGGCTTGAAAGTTAAAATTTTAGAAGGAGTGAAAGATGGAATACAAAGCGCCTGTTGAAACTTATACCGGCAAAGTCAGGGAGGTTGTGATTGGGAAGGGGAGCAAGGCTTTGAAAATTGGGGGGGAAAGTGTTCTCCCCTTTCATTTTTTTGAGGGTTCTGTTGAAAACCCGCCTCGGGTGGCTTTGGAAATCTGGGACAAAGAGCCAGCAGGCTGGGCAGAGTGGGT
>CAZJMM010000263.1:0-1886 GCA_964547155.1 uncultured Dehalococcoidaceae bacterium
ATCATTATCGCGAATTGCGGCAAGCCCCAGTCCCAGTTTTGAACTCAAGATTATTCGCATAAGGAAGATTGATGTTATCCCGATAACAAGAGCCACCCAATACCACTCCACCAAGGAAACCCCGGCTACACCTTTTACAGCGTAGCCCGCACCCCTACCGACCATCGAACCTCCGACAGGTCTCCAAAGCAAAAACCAAGCCTTCAGTACTTCAGGTAGAACCAGTGTCCCGATAGCAAAATAGATGCCTCTCAGCCTAAAGACAGGAAAAGAGATGAGTAGAGCAAATGCTGCCGCTACTATAGCTCCAGCTATTATTCCCAGATAAAAAGGCAAACCGACCCATGTGCCTATTGCTACGGTGTAGCCTGCCAGCCCAACAAAAGCAGCCGGGCATAGGCATATCAGACCACTATAACCAGCAAGCAAATTCCACATATTTGCCAGAGCTAGGTATATAAAGAAGAGAAAGAGGTAAAGGAGCCAAGCCCGGGGCACTCCTATTATCGGAAACAGTGCCAGCACCACTATAACCGCTATTAACGGTGTTAATCCCCCTCGCAGTCGAGGAATGGTAATTTTCATGTTCCCCCTAACGGCCAAATATACCTTGTGGTCTCACGGCTAATATTACAAACACTAGGATATAGGCAACAAGCATCTGAGCCACAGCACCCAAGAAATAGCCACCAAGAGTTTGGGCTAACCCAAAGACCATACCCCCAATAAATGTCCCCAGTATGCTGCCTAAACCACCTACTATAACCACGCCAAAGGCAATAATCAGGAAGGCAACTCCTGATGTCGGGGTAAACGGATAAGTTAATCCAAGGAACACGCCGGCTATAGCGGCAAAGGTCATGGCGAGAGCGAAGGCGAAGGCATATACACGGCCAGTATTTATCCCCATCAAATGAGCTGCTCCCCTATCTTGAGAGGCAGCATTGATTGCCTTGCCCAAATATGTTCTCCTGAGGAATTCGCGAAGGAAAAGCATCACTACTAAAGCAGCAACAAAATCCAGTAGATATACTAGCGGAATATGAACTACGCCAACACTAAAACTTTCCAGGGCGTAAGGTGGTCTCAAACCCCTGGAGAACGGAGTCCAGATGATCTGGCAAAAATTTTGAAATATTATGGAAATCCCGAAACAAACTAGCAGTGCAGCGTCCAATGATACTGCAAAAGCTCGGTTGAGGAGAAATCTTTGAACACCGAAACCGATTACAAACAATAGGGGTATGCCCATGACTAAGCTTAGAACAGGGTCTATCCCCAACATGGTCATTGCTGCATAAGCAAAGTAGCTACCGAATATGACCAGATCTCCGTGAGCTACGTTTATCACCTTCATAACCCCGAAAACTAGCGAAAGACCTAAGGCAATTAACGTATATAACCCACCTAATAGAATACCCATCACTATAGGGGTAGATAACCCAGCTAAAACTTCCATCTATAGCACCCTAAGCGACCTTATACACCAAAGTATGCTTTTTTAACTTCCTCTTCCTCCCGGAGTTCCGCTACATCCCCACTTAAGACAACACGCCCCACTTCCATAATATATGCCCTGTCAGCTTCTTCGAGGCTTCGCCTTACATTCTGTTCGACGAAGAGGATAGTAATGCCCTTTTCTCTAATTTCCCTTAAGGCTTTATACAGGTCATTAAGAACTATGGGGGCAAGGCCAAGAGACATTTCGTCAAGAAGCAAAAGCTTTGGGTCTGACATTAAGCCCCGCCCTAGGGCTAACATTTGTTGCTCCCCTCCGCTTAGTGTTTTAGCCAGTTGATTCTTCCGCTCTTTTAGTATAGGGAAGAGCTCGTAAACCATTTTGAGGTTTTGTTCTCTCTTGGATCTCGCCTTCCGATTGTATGAAC
>CAZJMM010000264.1:0-1881 GCA_964547155.1 uncultured Dehalococcoidaceae bacterium
ATATTACCTACGGCACTAACAATGAGTTTGGCTTTGACTATTTAAGAGACAACATGGTCTTAGACCTCTCCCAGTGTGTCCAGCGTCCCCTCAGTTACGCCATTGTTGACGAAGTGGACAATATCCTCATTGACGAAGCGCGGACGCCATTGATTATCAGCGGTATGGCTGAGGAAGCCGCCCAGAGATACAACAGTTTCGCCCGCCTGGTACCCAATCTGGCTAAAGAAGAAGACTTTACCATCGACGAAAAGACACGTAGCGTCAGTCTGACAGACGCTGGCATCACCAAAATGGAAAGGCTGCTCAGGAAGGAAGGAATGCTCAAAGGTGCCAGCATCTATGACCCTGCCAATTATGCCCTGACTCACTATCTGGAGAATGCTCTAAAAGCCAGTGTCATATTCAAAAAAGACCGTGACTATGTAGTTAAAAATGGGCAGGTAATTATCGTCGACGAATTCACCGGCAGGCTCATGTTTGGTCGGCGCTATTCTGACGGACTTCATCAGGCTCTTGAAGCTAAGGAAAGGGTGAAGATCCAGGCGGAGAGTATCACTTTAGCCACGATAACCTTCCAGAACTACTTCCGTATGTATCAGAAATTAGCCGGCATGACGGGCACTGCCGCTACCGAAGCTGAAGAGTTTTTCAAGATTTACAAGCTTGATGTCGTGGTCATCCCCACCCACAAGCCTATGATTCGCCAGGACAATCCTGACCAGGTCTACAAGGATGAAGAGACCAAATTCAAAGCCGTAGCCAAGGAAATTGAAGAACTCCATAAGAAAGGACAACCAGTACTCATAGGCACTGTCTCCATCGAGAAATCAGAGCATCTAAGCGACCTCCTTACCCGAAAAGGCGTTCCCCATCAGGTACTCAATGCCAAACAACACGAAAAGGAAGCCAATATCATCAAAGAAGCCGGACAGGTCGGCGCCGTTACCGTAGCCACCAATATGGCAGGACGTGGTGTAGATATCATCCTTGGTGGCAAGTCACTCGACAGAGCAAACTATGAAAACGAACAAGACTGGCTGAATGGTAAAAAAAGATGGCAAGAAGAGCATAATAAGGTTGTGGAACTGGGGGGACTCCACGTAATCGGCACTGAGCGCCATGAAGCGAGGAGAATTGATAACCAGCTTAGGGGTCGTTCCGGCAGACAGGGTGACCCGGGCAGCTCTCGCTTCTATGTTTCCTTGGAAGACGATGTCGTCCGCCGTTTTGGCGGCGACCGTGTCAAGGGCTTTATGGACTGGGCAGGCTTTGATGAAACCACCCCCATTGAGCATTCTATGGTAAGCAAAGCCATCGAAAATGCCCAGGTGCGAGTTGAAGGCTACCACTTCGATGTCCGCAAGCACCTCGTAGAATACGACGATGTGGTCAATAAACACCGGGAGGTAATCTACGCTGAAAGAAAGAAAATCCTCAGTGGTGCCGACCTCAAAGCCAACATCCTTTCCATGGTCCACGATGAAATAAAAGGTCTGACAGAAACTCATCTTGCTGAGGGTTATGCCGAGCCTGAAATTCAGGGTTTGCTAGAGGATTTGGCAACCATGCTACCTCCTTCTCCTGAGCTTAATATCCAAACTCTGTCCAGGCTTGGCCGTAGCCAAATTATTGACAAGCTCACTGATTATGCCGAGAAGCTATATGAACAGCGGGAGCAGGAAATTAGTCCCGGCAACATGCGACTGGTGGAGAGGTTAGTCATGCTTAGGACTATTGACAACAACTGGAAAGATCACTTAACAGACATGGAACGCATGCGCCAGGGAATCGGTCTTCATGGCATGGCTCAGCGAGACCCCCTCATAGTGTACAAGAAAGAGGGCTACAACCTCTTTGAAAGCCTGCTGGCTAATATTC
>CAZJMM010000265.1:0-1427 GCA_964547155.1 uncultured Dehalococcoidaceae bacterium
GAAGGGGGGAGTGCCATGTTTAATTGGACATGAATAACCCCTTGCCCAAGCGGGCAAGGGGTTTCAATTTGGCGAGTGACACTAAATCTTGAGGAGGCAGATTTCACATCATGAAGTGTTTCTCTATTTTCGTTGTTCTCTTAAGCCTGCTGGTTGGGCTGGTGGGTTGCCGCCAATCACCATTCCAACCTGGAACTTATACTGATGATATGGGGCGAGCGGTAAGCATCAATAAAAGCCCGGAGAGGATTGTCTCACACGTGCCATCTATTACCGAAATCCTTTTCGCCCTCGGACTAAGCGATAAGGTAGTAGGCGTCAGTGATTTTTGCGACTATCCCGAGGAAGCCAAAACCAAACCGAGTGTGGGCAGTTATTTCAACCCCTCAATTGAAAGAATTGTTGCCCTGGACCCTGACCTAGTATTGACCGATGGCCACAGCGAGGGCATCAAACAGTTGGACAGTCTGGGGATAGCCTTCCTGGTTATCGACCCCAAGGACTTTGACGGCGTCTTCAGAGATATCGAGTTAATTGGCAAAGCTACCGGAGTTGAAGCCAAAGCCAGAAAGCTGGTCGACCAGATGAAGGCGAATATAGCTCACATTACCAATCAGATGAAAGGAGCTCAGAAAGTAAAGGCATTCTATGTTATTGATGCCACTGACTTGAACAATCCCTGGACTGCCGGGCCAGGCTCTTTTATGGACTCCCTGATTAACATGGCGGGGGGTGAGAATGTGGCAGCGAAGGCGGTAGCCCCATGGGTACAATTCAGTATCGAACAACTGGTTAGTGCTGACCCGGAGGTTATCATATTACCCTCCAAGCACGGGACTGCCTTTACCACGCCTAAGATGCTGAAGGAGCACCCGGCCTGGCGGCAGACAACGGCGGTTAGGGAGGATAGAATTTACTCAATTGATGCTGACCTTGTCGACCGGTCAGGCCCTCGTATTGTCCGGGGGTTGGAGGAGATAGCCAAAATCCTTCACCCCGAGCTTTTCAAATAATATTAAGGTTACTATAGGACTGCAAGGGTAGAAGCACATGTATGCCATTGCTTCAAGTGGTGGTAAAGATAGTACGCTTGCCTTATATCAAGCTCAGCAAAGTGGTTTTGCTGTTACACACCTTTTCCATATTTATAATTCTGACACTTCTCGTGTGAGATTCCACGGATATAAACCTGGTCTCGTCGAAGAACAGGCAAAATTGATGGGGTTAAAAAGCATTATCATGCCAACCACCTCACAGGAATTTGACAGCTTAGATGCCTGCTCCAACTGCTCAATTTCTGCTGGTTCAAGATAGGCCTTAACCACTATTGTGCTACTCCCTTCTGTGACCATTGCCCAATTGCCTTAGCGTTTACTTCTTTGTACTCGCCACGACTATTCTTCTCGTCGTGGATAGCTTGCTCGGCA
>CAZJMM010000265.1:1437-1863 GCA_964547155.1 uncultured Dehalococcoidaceae bacterium
AAAATTGATGGGGTTAAAAAGCATTATCATGCCAACCACCTCACAGGAATTTGATAGTGGCTTTAAAGTTGCGCTTGAAAGGCTCAAGCAAGAAGGACTAAAGGGGATAATCTTCGGGAATATTTTCCTTGAGGATGTTAGAGAATTTTACGAAACTAGAGTGAAATCTGTGGGATTAGAATATTATGACCCACTGTGGAGACAATCAACAAAATCGGTCTTAGAAAATTTTATCCAAGGCGGCTTTAAGGCTGTTGTCACCTCAATATGGCTGAAGAAGCTGGATAGGAAGTATCTAGGTAGAGAGATTAGCAGGGACTTTTTAACAGACATAGAGAAAGAGGCAGTAGATGTTTGTGGAGAAAACGGCGAATATCATACTTTGGTGTATAATGGCCCTTGTTTTAAGAAACCGTTTCCATACAG
>CAZJMM010000266.1:0-1839 GCA_964547155.1 uncultured Dehalococcoidaceae bacterium
GATTATAGTTGACACCTGTGAGCAGGTGAGGAAGGAGAAAAAAGCCACCGAGGCAATCCGGAAATTAGGGGTAATGATTGAGTTACCTAGAGCCGCCCTTATTGCTGAGGAGTTGGCGGGACTGGTTGACTTTTTCTCCTTCGGTACCAACGATCTGACTCAGACCACCTTTGGCATAAGCCGGGATGACGGCAGGATCTTCCTTCCCCTTTATCTAGAAAAGGGCATCCTCAGTAATAATCCCTTTGTTAGCCTTGATCAAACAGGGGTTGCTGAGCTAATTAAAATAGGCTTTGAGAGAGGGAGGAAAGGTAACCCGAAGTTGAAGGTGGGTATCTGTGGTGAACATGGCGGTGATCCTAAATCAATAAGATTCTTTCACAATATCGGGCTGGACTATGTGAGCTGTTCTCCCTACCGTGTGCCTGTCGCCCGGCTGGCAGCTTCCCAATCAGCTTTAGGTGTGTGACTCTTTAACTAGAAAAATCAAACCCGTTTTTTGCAGTAGTGCTGTTTGCGAAAAGTCTTGACGAAGGTCCTTCGTGAAAAGGCTGGGCTTCCAGAGTAAGCTCGCTCATGAATGGTTTTACCTTTTGTCTACGATAGTGGGGCTGAGGTATCAATAGATAGTACTGCAAAGGACTTTGACTTGGTTTTCAACCTCAGCATCTAGTCTTTATTACTTCCAAGGTTCGAGTCCCCACAGCTGGAGTGTTCACTATTGTTTAACTATGCGTAGACAATAATTGCGCAATTGTTGAGATGAAAAGGTCGACACCACGATAGGGCATTCATCAGTGCAAGCAGTATTGACATTGGAAATCACCAGAAGATGATTGTTAATGCCATTATCAAGAGAAGCACAGCTCCGCACTTAGGGATGTATTTTTCATACCGTGATAGCTTAGGTTGGAACTGCTTATAGAGTTTGACGCCGGCGATAGTCGCTACCATCAGCCCCAATAAAACCGAAACACCATACGCTATCATAAGTACCCAAGCATTGAGACCACCGGCTACCAGAGCGAGCAAGGCGATTTCCTCCTCGTGAGCAAAGCCGAGGATGAAAGCAAACGAAGCCAAGCCTAGAAGACTTAGCGCGACCGCCGCCTTGTGTTTATGCTTGTGGGTATGCGAACCCTGGTTTGGGTGTTCATGCTCGTGTTCGTGCTCAATTTCCGGATTACCTGAATGGTTGTGACCATGTTGCCTTTCAAGTTCATCTACCTTCTCTCTAAATAACTTAAAAGCAAGCACGAGCAGCAAAGCTGCCGCAACGTACTTTATCCACGGAGCTTCAAAATTAAGCCACTTTTGGAGTAATACATACGCTATTACGACAGCTATCGACGATGCAAGATGACCGATTCCAATAATAGTTGAACTGAGGGTCGCGCTGGCAACAGCATTTCTTTTTTTCATAGAATACAGTACGGCCACCGGCCAGCCGTGTCCAGGCTCAAAACCGTGCAAAAGACCTATCAGCACTACGCCAATATATGCGGGGTTAAACACTCATCACCTCAGAGAACGAATCTCTTTATTATACATCCAGTATGGGAAAAGTGAGAAATATGATATGCTAATGTATGAATAAACGCTCTGAAGCATTAGACACCAGCAAAAAGGAGCAGTTAAAACGCACAATCATACACATGGGCCCGAATCCCCAGCTCAAACAGAAGGACGCTTGGTCCCCTTTGCTACGTTTTACGACCTGATGGTAAATATATTCACGCTCGGTCACGCTCGTCGCCTGCGAACTATTACTGTGGAGCAAGCCTTGCTTCAGCCAGGTGAAAGTGTCCTTGACGTTGGCTGCGGCACAGGCGGTGTGAC
>CAZJMM010000267.1:0-1826 GCA_964547155.1 uncultured Dehalococcoidaceae bacterium
GATTAATATTTCAATCTGGTTTAGTGGGATGGAGAATAACCAGTGGGCTTCGATTATCTCAAGCCCTTTATTCATGAGAGTAGCTGAGTCAATAGTCACCTTCTTACCCATTTTCCAGACTGGGTGCTGGAGAGCTTCGTTAGCACTTACCTTGGCTAATTGATTTGGAGAATAATTATAAAAAGGTCCTCCAGAAGCAGTCAGGAAAATTCGTCTTACTTTGTTTTCTTCTCCTTCAAGACATTGCCAGATAGCACTGTGTTCGCTATCGATGGGTACTATTTGTTTTTCATATTGAAGCTGACTGATAATTTCACCAGCCATCACCAATACTTCCTTATTGGCTAAGGCAACTCTCTTTCCTGCTTTTAAAGCTCTTATTGTGGGTAATAAACCACTTTTTCCAGAAGTAGCCACAACAATAAGGTCTACATCAGGATGACTGACAATTTCCTCCATAGACACAATTTGCACATTACCCAGCGAGCTGGAATTAATGGAAGAACACACCATTTGAGGCTGGAATTTATTGATTTGCTTTGCAAGTAGCTCATTATTTCTACCGGCAGCCAGTGCTGTCACTTTAAATATATCAGGAAAAGCACTGATTACTTCCAAGGTTTGCTGACCGATGGATCCTGTTGAACCTAAGATTAGCTATTCTTTTCATATTACTGCCCATACTACGTAATAATATACTACTACTCCGCTAAAAATAAGGCTGTCGATTCGGTCCAGAACGCCACCGTGTCCTGGAATCAGTTTGCCAGAGTCCTTAACTCCGCTGCTCCGTTTAAGTAAAGACTCAATGAGGTCACCAAGTTGAGCAAATATGCTAATGAGGAAGCTCAAAAGTAACGCCTGCCAATAATCAATAGGTAGAGGGGATAGACTTTTCAGAATTAAGCAACCAGCTATAGCTCCCATCATCCCACCAATAGCTCCTTCCCAAGTTTTACCTGAGCTTATTTTAGGCGCTAAAGGACGTTTCCCCCAAGTCCTGCCTACGAAGAAAGCACTGGTGTCATAGGCAAAGGTGCCGAAAAGAGCTAATAAAGCCCAATACCTACCGTCAGTCAAGTTCCGGAGCCCGACCCAGAAGCTAAGCATCCACCCTGTGTAAAAGATACCGGCTATCATCCAAGCCCAATGGCTGAAGGCTTTGTCTCGGGGTATAAACAGAAAAACCCAAATCAAGGAAAACACTACTGTTACAGTTATGAGTAAGGGCAAGACATGGGTCGCTCTGATATGGAGACTGAATATGAACAGCGCTGACCAAAGTAAACCAAAATAGGTAAATCCCTGGTCTTTAGCTGGAATTACCATCTTATAGAATTCGAGACAACCCAGTATGGCTCCAGCAGCTACTAACAGAGTGAACCAAGGATCGCCAAACCAGAAAATGGCGATAAGGAAAGGTAGACCTATAGCAACGGAGATAATCCTCTGTTTGAGCACGTCTCATTCTCCGGGTTTCAGAGAGCCGAAACGCCGTTGACGTTGGCTATAGGCAACAAGAGCTTTTTCGATTTCTGTTCTTCCAAAGTCGGGCCAAAAAACGAGAGTAGAGTAGAGTTCAGCATAAGCAGCTTGCCATATGAGAAAATTGCTTAAGCGCATTTCACCGCCAGTACGGATAATCAAATCCGGGTCAGGAAGTCCGACAGTATAGAGGTGTTGGCTGAAAAGCGTTTCATTTATATCATCGGCTTTAACATTCTGAGCAAGAAGGCGGCGGACAGTTTCTAAGATCTCGTCTCTACCGCCGTAGTTGAAGGCAATGTTTACTGCCATTCCAGTATTATTTCGAGTAAGTTCCATTG
>CAZJMM010000268.1:0-1799 GCA_964547155.1 uncultured Dehalococcoidaceae bacterium
GATTTAACCGGTCACAAGGTAATTGCTGACCTTGAAATTACCCCTGATATTCTCGGGGGAGTCATTATCAAAATTGGCGACAAACTTGTTGATGGTAGCTTTAAGAGCAAGCTGGAAGCTCTGAAAAAGAGCTTAGTTAGTACTGGAAAATAACGTCATAGGGGGTAAACGTTATGACAACTCGGGGACGTGACATTGTCTCGGTAATTAAAGAACAAATTAAGCAGTTTGGCATCACACCGACTGTGGTTGATGTAGGGACAGTAATAGAGGCAGGGGATGGCATTGCCCGAATCCATGGTCTTACTGGCGCCAAGTATAATGAACTCCTACAATTCCATGATGGAGCCATGGGACTTGTCCTCAATCTGGAAGAGGACAGTGTCGCTGCCGTTATCCTCGGTGACTACAGCCAGATTAAAGAAGGTGATGAAGTAAGGTGTACCGGCAGAGTGATTGAGGTACCAGTGGGTGATGCCCTCATCGGTCGCGTTATCGACCCTCTGGGAGAGCCTTTGGATGGCAAAGGACCATTGAAGACTAATAAGACCCGACCTGTGGAACGAGTTGCCCCCAATGTGGTGCTGAGAAAACCGGTGGATACACCAGTCCACACGGGGATAAAAGCCATAGACAGTATGATTCCTATTGGACGGGGTCAGCGAGAACTCATCATCGGTGACCGGTCTACAGGTAAATCTGCCATTGCTATTGATACTATCATCAGCCAGAAAAGCGGTGACCTTATTTGTATCTATGTGGCTATTGGGCAGAAGACTTCAAAGGTAGCCCAAGTAATAGCCACCCTGGAGAACTACGGAGCTATGGAACATACTATTGTGGTGGCCGCCAACGCCTCCGACTCCGCTCCCCTACAATACCTTGCTCCCTATGCCGGTTGTGCTATCGGTGAAGAATTTATGGAGCAAGGGAGAGACGCTCTGGTCATTTACGACGACCTCTACAAACATGCCTGGGCTTATCGACAGTTATCCCTCTTGCTCCGCCGTCCTCCGGGGAGAGAAGCGTACCCCGGTGACATATTCTATCTTCACAGCCGTCTCTTAGAGCGAGCCGCCAAATTAGCCCCAGAACACGGAGGTGGTTCCCTGACGGCTTTACCTATAGTCGAAACCCAGGCTGGTGATGTCTCTGCCTACATACCCACCAACGTAATTTCCATTACCGACGGGCAAATTTATCTTGAGACAGATTTGTTCAACACTGGTATCCGCCCAGCAATGAACGTCGGCCTATCTGTTTCCCGAGTCGGTGGCTCCGCCCAGACTAGGGCTATGAGACAGGTAGCCGGTAGACTAAGACTGGAATTGGCTCAATTTCGAGAATTAGCTGCCTTTGCTCAATTCGGTACTGCCGATTTGGACAAGACTACCAAGTCCCAACTGGAACGAGGACAGCGTATCACGGAGATACTGAAGCAACCCCAATATGCTCCCATGCCTTTAGAAAAAGAAGTTACCATCCTTTACGCCGTTATCAATGGCTATTTCGACGATGTGCCTGTGGAAAAAAGCGCCACTTCCGAACAAAACTTCCACAGATTCATGGAGACCGGTCATCCCGAAATAGGACAACGTATTGCCAAGGAGAAGGAACTCAAACCAGAAACCGAAGAGGCCCTGAAGGCAGCCATATTGGAATTCAAGAGGAGTACCACCTTTTAAGAGAAATGATTAATCCTCGCATTCTTCGTCATCGTATCCGTAGTATTCAGAGCACAGCCAAAATTACCAAAGCCATGGAAATGATTGCCACGGCTAAAATGCGGCGTGCCCAGG
>CAZJMM010000269.1:0-1756 GCA_964547155.1 uncultured Dehalococcoidaceae bacterium
GGAGATGACCTCTGGGTCTTTGGCGAGGACGGCGGCTAAGTCGTAGGAAGACTCAATCATGGTATCCAAGTCACCAAAGTATAAATCGGAGAGGAGCAGTTTGTGGCGTCCAAAGGGAGGGTAAATTGTTATCCAATCGTACTTTTCCCATGGAAATTTATTGGGTACTGATATAGCACCACTGGCATGTTCAATTCGTCTTTCGGGAGTGAACTTCGCATACTCGCAGAATTCACATCTCTGAACAGGTTTAACATCAAGCTTGACGTCAATAGCCACAGGTCTTTTTACCCTTTCCAGAGAAATTTTAGAGATGCTTCCTGTTAAAGGGTCAAGCCTTGTAAAATAGTTACTTTCTCTGGCTTCTCCATTAACGTAGAAAGTCATTGATTTACTTGCATATTCAGTCAAAAGTTGGTCCATTTTTCTGTTATGTTGGAACATTTAAGCATTAAATAGGTTTTACCGGTGTTACCTCCTTGAGTTCCAGCGCCCACATAATAGTGCCTCTGAGGTGCTTTGGTGGTTGCATCTTGCTGTAGTCTTTAGGCGGTGGCATGGCTTTCATCTTATCTAGCCGTCCTAAAGCTTTCAGACGTTCATAAATTAATTGCCAACCGCAAGGGCGTATATCAGGTTCAACTTCACATCTTCCGTTCCTGGCGCCACCGCATTGACCATTGATGAGTCCCTTGCTACAGGCGGTTAGAGGGCAGATACCGCCGGTATACTCAAGGACACAGTCTCCACATTGACGGCAACGCTCTTCTCCCCACCACTCTCCTCGAGCACCACCAAAGTTAATGGTATTTGTAGCTGGGTGAGTTATCTTGTTTACTACTGCTGCAGTAGCCTGGACTCCAATGCCGCAAGTCATGACTAACAGCGAGTCAGCAGCTTCAATTTCAGGCTCGTGAGGCATTAACTTAGTTTTTATTAGGGCTTTGTCACAAAGAAAGTCTACAATACTATAGCCAGTAATAGTTTTGCCCTCCTTTTCCAATCTTTCTTTCATTTCTAAAACTTGCGGTTCTCCACCGGTGTGCGAAGCTTCAGCACAGCCCTTACACCCGACTAAAAAGATTTTGTGCTCATCTTTCAAGTAACTCAAAATTTCCTCAAAGGGTTTCAGTTCGGAGATTATCATTCCTTTACCTCCTGAATGCATTTGGCGGTTTCATTTATCTCTTCTTCTACGAGCTTCAGAATCTGGGGCAGTTTAGCTTCAATTTCCGGAGTGAGTTCGGTCCCCCAGTCTATCAACTTTGGCTCGATACCAATGACCACAATATCCTTTGGTTTCTTACCCAGCAATTCGAGGATTCTTAAGGTATCCAGAATCCCCAACTGATGGAAAGACAAGGGAGTATTCCATCGGTGGTCTATTTGGTCAAGGTCGAAGTGATACACTGTTCCTGGCTCTTTACCACCGTTGACGGCATCCAAAATAATCAGCTTATCTACTCTATCAATAATGGCTGGGATATTCATAGATGTTCCAGCATCGATGAATTCGACATTAGAATACTGGCGGTTAGTTGCCTTGAGCCGCTGGACAAGGTGAACCCCTACTCCTTCGTCTCTGAGAAGCAGGTTACCTACTCCAAGAACCACAATTCTTGGAGGCTGTTGGTTCTCTCCTTGTTTCTTTTGACTAATGGCTTTAGACTCAGCTAACTCGGAAGACTCCAATCGTTCCTCCTTTGGGTGTCAAGACATGGACAGCGCAAGCAATGCAGGGGTCGAAAGAGCGCAC
>CAZJMM010000270.1:0-1753 GCA_964547155.1 uncultured Dehalococcoidaceae bacterium
CTTTGGTCTGGTGGGCATAAGCTCTTTTGGATGCCTTCCCACCCTACCTCCGTTTTGCTGTTTGGGCTTTTTTACCCAAACAACCATTGGGCAAGGTCATCCCTTACCTGAGAACTATTTTAACATACTTGTCAAGTCATCCTTTCTTCGTTCTCTCTTCTGTCATTGCGAGGAGCGTTAGCAACGAAGCAATCCCGAGAGATTGCCATGCCTTTGCTTCGCTGCGCTCGCAATGACATAAAGGAAGGCACAGTTATTGACTTTAGTAAACGATATTGCTATCTTTTGGTGAGAAGCTCAAGGAAACAAAATTGACTACGGAGCTTAATGTCATAGTAAAAGGCAAGGTGCCTGGGGGGCTTAAAAAGGAGATTGTCCATACCCTCGAGGAGTGCTACCAGCACTTCAGCCCCAAAACCCCGGAAAAGGTAGAGGTCCAGATAGTAGACAAAGTAGCTACCATGCTGGACTTCTTGAAAGAAGAGAAATTCCGCCTTGGCATAACCACAACAGGAGAAGAGGAATTTTTGTGTTCCCACGATGCCTGGCGAGGCTTCCCGAGAATAATCGTTTGCGCTGATAGGTTAGCCAAGTTAAAGAAGTTAGTCAGAACGGGCGCTATCCGCCACGAGGCTGCCCACAGCGCTCTCCATGGTTCTCTGGAATATTACATTTTCCCGGTTTCTGAAGAATGCCACCATTTAGCGAGGATAAATGGCGTTGACCCAAGCATTTTAGAGCAAGCCCTCTATTTGATATCGGTGGCGGTTAAAGATTTTGAAGCTACCAGATACTTGGTTAAACATGATTATGTGAAATGTCAGATTGCCTTTGCCTTAGAAATACTCCAGCCTTCGGAGGAGGATAAACAAGTCTGGAAATTAGCCCGAACCAGACGCCAGACTCGGTATCTCTGCGAGGTAGCTCTAATCAAACCAATACTCTTTACCCACCCTCTACTCTCATTGAACAACCCCAAGAAAATCTCGTTACAACAGCAAGTTAACCTGGGTAGACGGGTGGAGACTATGATTGAGTACATAGAAGAATCTGAACAGAAAAGACTTTTTCAGATAATCCACAATATCGTTGACGGCTTGACCGATGATACCCACCGTAATGTTAATTTTGCCTTATGTCAGTCACTGGAACTGCTGTGATTTGGGGGCGAACTGTTTATGAAACTGGGCATTGATATCGGCTCAGTCAGCGCCAAGGTAGCGCTAATAGGCGAAGCCGATAATATTATTGAATCCCATTATGTCCGTACCAGAGGACAGCCAGTAGAGACGGTTTTTGCCCTCCTTGAAGACGCATTAGCCAGACACTCCCCTGAGGAATTCAAACTTGTGGCTGCTACCGGTAGTGGCGGGAAGCTTGTTGCTGAACTTTTGGGAGCAAGGTTTATAAATGAAATCATCGCCCAGGCAGCGGGGACAACCCGCTTCCACCCTGAAGTAAAAACAATCATTGAGATCGGCGGCGAGGATTCCAAACTCATCCTGATAGGTAGCGAAGCACCAGACAAAGCAGCAAAGGTTACCGATTTTGCCATAAACGGTGTTTGTGCCGCTGGCACCGGCTCTTTCCTCGACCAGCAAGCCTCCCGAATGGGTATCCCCATAGAACAGTTCGGTGATGTGGCTCTGCAATCCGTCCACCCACCACGAGTAGCCGGACGCTGCAGCGTCTTCGCTAAGACTGACATGATTCACCTGCAGCAGGTAGGCACCCCGGTCCACGATATTGTTGC
>CAZJMM010000271.1:0-1748 GCA_964547155.1 uncultured Dehalococcoidaceae bacterium
TCATAGCTCTTCTGATTGGAATATTCACTGACGCATATTCTTTCGGAATTGGTCTAGTAATTGCTGTCGCTTTCTGGGTCGGAAGTGGCGTGCTCGCCAAGTTTCTGGGAATCGAAAAAGAGAAAACTGAGGTTAAAGGAGAGAAGGCTGAGAAATAGCTGAATGAGGGCTGCGATTAAATTTGGTACTGATGGCTGGCGGGGGATTATTGGAGAAGACTTTACCTTTGATAATGTGCGCATTTGTGCCCAGGGGGTAGCCAATTATCTCAAGAAGACTGGCTCTTCTGAAGGTGGAGTAGTCATTGGTTATGATACTCGCTTTGCCTCGGCAGAGTTTGCCAAAGCTGCTGCCGAAGTTCTAGCCGGGAATAAGATTAAAGCCCTCCTTTGTTCAAAGCCGACACCAACACCGGTGACGAGCTACGCTGTGGTGGAAACTAAAGCTGCTTTCGGCATTATGATAACCGCAAGCCATAATCCAGCTTTGTATAACGGTTTTAAATGCAAGAATAAATACGGGACGAGCACCTTCAGAGGAGTTTACGACGAAATAGAGAAGGAAGTAGCCAGCGTATCTCTAAAGAACTTGAAACGACTGCTTATGGCTGAAGCTGTTGAAAAAGGGTTAATTGATTACTGCGACCCAATCCCTGCCTATTTTAAACATATTGAGATGGAGAGATTGGTTGACCTGCAGTTTTTAAGACAGAGCCAACTGAAGGTAATCGTAGATAGTATGTATGGGGCTGGTGCTGGTTTCCTTTCTACTTTGCTTCAAGGTGGTAAGATACAGGTTACTGAGATAAATAAAGAGCACAATCCTCTCTTCCCTGGGATTCAGCCTGAGCCTATTGCCAAAAACCTGGTTAAGCTCGCTGAGTTAGTTAAGGAACAGAAAGCTGATGTTGGGATAGCTAATGATGGTGATGCTGACCGCATCGGTATTATTGATGAGAAAGGTGATTTCATTAATCCACAGCAGGTATTTGCCTTGCTTACTCTCTATTTTTTGGAAGTGCGCGGTGAGCGAGGTCCGATAGTTAAGACAGTAAGCTCTACGGACATGCTCTATCGCCTTGGCGAGCTTTTTAATGTGTCAGTTTATGAGACAGCGGTGGGCTTTCCCTTTGTGGCTGAGAAGATGCTCGGAATAAATGCTCTTGTTGGGGGAGAAGAGAGTGGCGGCTTTGCCTACATACGTCATCTCCCAGAGCGGGATGGCATTCTTGCCGGGCTCTATTTTCTTGATTTTATGCTCAAGACGGGTAAGACTCCATCACAGTTAGTTGAGTACCTTTATAGTAAGGTCGGACCTCATTATTATGACCGATTTGATTTCTCTTTTCCGATAGAGCAGCACAGGGAAATCAGCGACCGAGTGAGGCATCTTTCCCCAAAATCTATCGCCGGTAGCAATGTTATGAAAATTGATACCACTGACGGCGCTCGTTTTATCTTAACGGATAATTCTTGGCTGCTAATCCGTGTTTCAGGCACTGAGCCCTTGGTTCGTCTGTATGCTGAAAGCGATACCCTGGAGCGAGTAAGAGAGATTCTGGGCAGTGGCAAAAACTTATTAGGTTTATAGAGAAAGGCATGGTTGACCTGGACAATCCTAAAGTCTACGAGCAGTTTGACCCGGGTCGGATGCTCGCCCATCTCCATCGTTTTCCACAGCAATGCCAGGAAGCTTGGCGAAAAGCAAAGGACTTCAAGTTACCAACCGACTTTAGCAGTATTGACAAG
>CAZJMM010000272.1:0-1736 GCA_964547155.1 uncultured Dehalococcoidaceae bacterium
CGGTTGATGGGCAAGCTTACCTTGAAGAATGAAGTTTTAAAAAGGCACAGGCTTTAGTATATGCAGTAACAAGTAATGATGGCTCCAGCTACAATAGATAGGCGTAATGACGCGACATTAAATCTAAGTAGAAAGGAGCCATCAAATGAAGAATAGCATAGCAAGGAAACTGAAGGAAGTCCCAGCAGGATACTTGATAGTAGGGGTGGACTCACACAAGAAGAAGCATGCAGCGGTGATTGTGACCCAGGATTTAATTGCCCAGAGCAAGTTTAGGTTTAATAACTCTAGAGAAGGGTTTAAGGAAATGTTGGAACGAGTGAGAAAGGAAATGGGACGGGCTAGCTGCCGAGGTATCATGTTTGCTTTAGAGACAGGTGGCAACTATTGGCGTAATTTAGCCTACTTTCTGGAAGAGAAAGGTATTCCTTTCCGCTTAATTAACCAGTTCACACTGAAGCGGAGACGAGAAGGTAAAGATCTCAACCGCAGAAAGAATGATTTTCGGGATGCTCAAATGGCAGCAGAGCTATTATGCACCGGAGAATTCACAGAAACAAAGTTGCCGCAAGGTGTGTATGCTGAACTACGTAGTTCATATAGCGCTTATCGTCGACTGGTCAAAGAAAGGTCCAGAATCACTAATCTTCTTAAGGGATTGCTGGATAACCTTTTTCCTGAGTTTACCCAGGTCTTCAAAGACCCTTGTGGTAAGACTGCCCTGACCGTACTCTCTATTTGTACAGTGCCTGGCACCATAGCTGTTATAGCTGAAGAACAATTTGTTAATACTATCAGGGCAGAGCATCAAGGGCAACGGCTTGCCAAAGGAAAACTACGTGCTCTTCACTACGCTGCCCAAACTTCTGTGGGTATTGAAGCCGGTGCCCACTCCGTCGCCCTCGAACTTTCTTTTTTGGCAGAGAAGCTCCGCTTGATTGAGAGACAAGTGGATAGGGTGGTCAAGGTATTAATTAAGCTGGTAGATAGAGCTGAAGAGAGTAAATATCTTCTCTCGATAAGGGGACTTAACTACATTTCAGTAGGTGGTATGTTGGCAGAGCTGGGTCCCTTCAAGTCATATCGCTATGCCAGGCAATTGGTAAAAATGGCAGGCAGTAATCCTACTGAGTCAGAATCAGGCGGGAAAAAGAGCAGCCATACTCCCATGAGTAAGAAAGGGCGTGCCGGGCTACGCTATTGTGGCTGGACCGCTGTTATACCTGTCCTCCGACATAATCCCGATTTCCGTGCCTGGGCGAAGAGACTTCGGGAGCGCCCAGCGCATGCCAATCCACTCACTGGCAAGGAAATAATTGGGGCAGCAATCAACAGGCTGCTCCGCTTGGCTTTTACACTGGTCAAAAAGCAGACATTTTACCAAGTGCCACAACTGGCACAAGTAGCAAATTAATTAGGAGGTGACATAGTGCATCAGGGGGTGAGAGAGACGCCGGACAAGGCTTTTGGGAACTCGAAACGAGTAAGCCCGTGACACATCTTGGTGCCCTCACCCTCCTGGCCAAACCCGTATGAGGTACGATGGGGCTTCTTCTTGAGATGAGTGACCCCGTATTCGGATGCTATTTTGGGACCCAGGAACTAAAGGGATGGGGCTCACCCCTGATGCAAGCTAGTAAATGTATTCGCTGGAGCTATTGACAAAAACTAAATAGTACGATGTGACATCGCACAGTGGGAACTATGATTTCTTCTCAATTAGTTCAAGCGTGATA
>CAZJMM010000273.1:0-1729 GCA_964547155.1 uncultured Dehalococcoidaceae bacterium
AATTTATAGGACGGCTGAAGGAGTCAGAAAGTCCAGTCATAGAAATGCTCCTACATCTAGGATGCCAGCCAGAGCTTTCAAGGCTTGCTTAGCTGCTTTACCACGATGGCTTACCTGGTTCTTTTTGTCTAAAGTTAGTTCAGCCATGGTTTTGCCGAGGTCGGGGAAATAGAAGACAGGGTCATAGCCGAAGCCGTTAGTCCCTCGCGGCTCCGTAGTTATAAATCCAGAGCACTCTCCACGGCACAGCTCGACCTTGCCCTCAGGAGTAGCTATAGCAATAACACAGACAAAACGGGCACGGCGCTTCTCCCAAGGGATATCCTCAAGCTGAGATAGAAGGTAGTTAACGCGGTCTTTGTCTGCAGCATTCTCGCCAGCAAAGCGAGCCGAAAAACTACCAGGTTTACCACCCAGAGCTTCCACTTCCAGCCCCGAGTCATCAGCCAGAGTAATGAGCTGGCTGGCGCGGGCACCAGTAGCAGCTTTAGACCGGGCATTCTCTTCATAACTAACAGCGGGCTCAGACAAAGCTATGTCCAGCCCAATTTCGGCTGGAGTCACCAGGTAGTAGCCTCGCAATAAAGAACGGTATTCCCGAATCTTACCCGGGTTAAAAGTTGCCAACAAAAGCTTAGGCTTCTTGTCTGTCTGGTTATAAGTCTTCAAACCTTCCCTCAAGTTTTTTCATTACCTGGGGCATAGTAGTATACTCCATTTCCTCCAAGGGGAGGCGGTGCGGTTCAAAAGGTCCAAGACGGCGCAGAAAGTCAGCCATGGCGTTAGTCTGCCGACGTGCTTCGTCAAAGGCTGGGTCATCAAAAAGGTCACGAGGTCCAATAAGTTTACCGCCAGACAGCTGGAAACCAGCACAGGTCACACGAGGCGGACCGTCAAACCGGGAGGGATTGCTGTCGCAAACCGCCACCGGCATTAATGGACCATGGTGAGAGCCTCTCATCCAACCCTCAACAATGTGTGGCGAAGCAAAAGGCTCAAGGACTTCGCCTACGGCTGGGAATTGACCCTGAGCCCGCACAATGCATACTGGATCGTCTTTACCCACATATCTACCAGCAATAAGAGCCAGGCGCTGAGTGGAGGAAACTGCGGCTATGTCCTTGGTCTCTCGATGGTAAACAGCTTTGACAGCATAGCGGCTGGGAGCACCAAGGAAGATAAGCATATCGTATATTTCCTCAGGAGCATTGAAAACAATCTTCTTGCTCGTCTTAACATCGTGGACTTCAAAGGCGAAACCGGAATGCATGTTTGGGGCAATGACCAGTCCAATAGTGTTGAAGGGGTCGGCAAAAATCTTGTAAAGGGGCAGGTTCCAGGCACCGGAAGACGTCTTATCTGCCATAAAGATAACAATAGTCTCAGCTTCTCGCTCATCAAATTGCATTTCAGCAACCCCGGGTCCCATACCTCTGACGTTGCCAGCAAAGGCATCCGCCAGAAGGTCTTGCCCGGCGCCGTGTAACTTTAGGGTTTTAGCTACTTGGGTACATTCAACAAAGGTATCCCAGGCTAATTTATGAATAAGGTCGCTGTCCACTCCGTGCTTGTGGGTCATTATTAGCTCGAGGTCATCGCCACAACGGGTAACATGATAGTCAATAAGAATTCCCTTTTTGCGGGCATTAGCCATACTCTCTTCCGCTTTCTTAAGCACATCCGGGTGGGAACTGGAATGACCCACATAGCCACCAATGTCGGCTTTAAT
>CAZJMM010000274.1:0-1707 GCA_964547155.1 uncultured Dehalococcoidaceae bacterium
CTCTTGTCTCTTTGTTGAGGACATAAGCCTCAGGCAGAAGGTTAGAGCGGAGGAGGTCACAGAGGATGTCACCGCTAATCTTGTCTGTCTTGATTCTGGCTTCAGCAATTGCCAGAAGTCTTCCTTTGTGTTACTCACCTTGCCCTCTCTATCCTTCACCACCACGTAGGAATATTTCTTGTGATAATCCACTCCGATGTAGTGCACAGTGCCCTCCTTTAAGCTTTTGGCTCAATTTTAGCCCGGAGGCGCACTATGCTTTCATGTTACCTTCCTTAATGAGACTATTAGTTTTTACCTCTCCGTTTTGCTCCAGACCTCTGCTGCGGCAACTTGTAGTCTCTTCAACTTACAATTGTTGTTAACATTACCACTATCATTGCAAAATTGTCAATACTTTATTGTGCGGTGTCCAAGACATACCATACAAATTTTTTAGGCTATGGGTATTCTGAGCATATTAGAGAGATCCTGGGACCCATTGACCTTAACATTAGTAGCTGGGAGTTAAAAGAGTATGAAACTTGGACACCGTACTTGTCTGCGTATGCCTATTCCGCTTCAGCGCCATCCCTATAAAGAGCCCAGTAGAGCTCCCTTTTGCTCCATTTTACTTTTGCTGACTACATGTACTTACCAACACCCCTGATTCTCTTTATCCCCATGAATCTACTCTTTTGCTGATATATAGTGGCTGGATTCGGATGCAGCGTTGGGATCAAACTTTTTCT
Organism: uncultured Dehalococcoidaceae bacterium; assembly: GCA_964547155.1. Lineage (GTDB taxonomy): Bacteria > Chloroflexota > Dehalococcoidia > GIF9 > DYGU01 > CAZJMM01. The sequence continues at coordinate 732 of CAZJMM010000274.1, forward strand.
TGATTTCCCTCAACCACAAATGGTAATTGGATGTATGTGGTCCAAACATGTCATGGGCGTCATCACTCCACACGTGAGCTGGCACCCCAAAGTGATCCTGAATTGCTGCTTTGTTTGCCTCTCCTACAAACGCCATGACGCCATCCGCTGTCTCCTTGCTCTGGAAATACCGGTTCAGAACTTCCGCGTGTCCCTGATGCCCGTGTTCGATCGACTGCACAAAAGGAATCAAGCCGTCATTACGCACCAAACCTTTTGCAATAAATTCTTTCTTAACTGGTTGCGACCTGTTAATATATGTAGCCATGAGGCTAAATACATCGGTGCCACCGACCTCTCCGGCAAAGCATCCCGACGAACGGCAGGTCTCTCTAATAGAAGCTGTAATTCTGATGCAGCGCCATAACGCACCAGCGTTATACTTGAAGTTCTTCTCAACGGGTTCCAGAGATTTCCCGTCGGTTTCGTCCAGGATTTGCTGTAGTACCCGTGTTTTATATTCATAGTCTCTTTGAGAGTTGGCGGCTATAATGACGACACTGCCCGGACCCTGGACTAACCTGGTAAATTCATCCAGAAGTTGTTTGTCTTCCACGTTGTTGGTAGCAATGTTGGAAGCGATCATGCCGGGATTGAAGCCCATTACCTCGAAGGCTATTTCACTCATACCGATCTTGTATACGGCTTCGGTCAGTTTTTCCAGTGATGGCCAGGAGATGTATCGGTACATAAAGCCGGGCGGTATATGACTTGGGGTGTAATTTGGTGATACTCCTTCAACCGGGAAGACTGCGGGTCCTGGCCAGTGATAAAGCTTTTGTGCGGCTTTGGTAAATACTCCAAGCCCACCCAATGGCGTCGTATTGCCTCTTATGATACCCCGCAGAGAAGGGCCTGGCCCATCACCACCGAACCACTCACCTAACGACCCTAACGAACCCAGCCTGACTATCTCCCCCTCGGGTGTTACCCATTC
>CAZJMM010000275.1:0-1703 GCA_964547155.1 uncultured Dehalococcoidaceae bacterium
ATGTATGGAGCAGATACACAGACGGTTTACTGCCGAGCAAGTGAAGTTATTACTCAAGGCATATTGTCTGGGGACATTAGACAGGCCAGCGGTGCAGGAAACTTTAGGTATCGGTAAAGCCAGATTCTTCGCCTTGTTAAAACAATATCGTCACAACCCGGAAGGATTTTCTCTTATCTGTCAAAGAACCGCGCCGGCTAGGCTGTCTGCACGGGCGGGACAGGAAATTGAAAGCGAGTTAATGCTAGAGAAGGGTCTAATCGATGACCCGACTCTGCCCATCAGCAGCTACAACTATTCAGCCATCAGAGGCCGTTTAGCCGAACGCGGTGTAATTGTATCGCTACCTACCATCATTACCCGGGCTCAACGCCTAGGCTGTTACCAGGCTCACCCGAGAAAGAAGGTGCATGACCGCGAGGTGATTACCACCGCCATTGGCGCTTTGATTCAACATGATGCTTCTCATCACCGGTGGTCTCCATACGCTAAGGAGAGATGGGTTTTGATTACCTCTCTAGACGACTTTAGCCGGAAGATCCTTTATGCTGACCTATTTGAGCAGGAAACAACCTTGGCTCACATTAGAGCTGCCGAAGTCCTGATGCGTACCTATGGAATCCCCTTGCGGTACTATGTGGATTCACTGCGAGTATTTCGCTTCGTTCAAGGCAGAGATAGCTTCTGGAGACGGCACGTTCTGCAAACTGATGAGGCTGACCCTCAATGGAGACAAGTGATGAAAATACTGGGAGTAGATGTTAGCTATGCTCTTTCACCCCAGGCAAAAGGTAAGGTTGAGAGGCCATATCGGTGGCTACAAGATAGGATAGTCAGAACCTGTGCCATAGAGAAACTAAGTGCTGTCGAAGATGTCCGTGCTGTCTTAAAAGAAGAGCTGGACCGCTATAATAACCATCAGGTTCACTCCACTACAGGGGAGGTGCCGAGCATTCGCTTTGACAAGGCTAGAAAAGAGGGGAATAGCCTCTTTAGGCCTTTCGCCTTACCTGAGCCGTATACTTTGACTAAGGACGTGTTCTGCTTACGCGACAAACGAACGGTCAACGGCTATCGTAAGATATCCGTATCTAATCATGAAATAGTAGTGCCAAATGTTCCACTACGAGAAGAGGTCGAGGTTCACCTGGTTCCTGACCCAGCAAGAGAGGCTTTAGAGCTTCGAATATGGTGGGAAAATCAAATGCTGCAGTCGGTCGTCTATCCATTACGGGAGTTCCCGGATGTCCACTTTTGAATTTTATAAGTGTCTACTTTTCAACTTTTCCTAACAGCCCCTGTAAGCGTCGGTGGTGTATGATTCTGCCTACGGTGGATTCAGATACCGGTTTGATGTTGGCAAGATTACAGGCAGCACTCAGTGCTGTAGTGATTGTGGTCTTGTCAGCTCCAGGATGGGCGGACCTGCATTCGATGATAAAGTGCTCAGTGAAGGGATTGACCACCCTTTGCCTCTTGTGGATGGGCGTCTTATCACCTGGGGCCAGGGCAGACAGCTTGCTACCTGCCTGCTTAAGCTTCTGTTTCCAGAGGTAGATGGTGGAACGACTCTTGCCAAAAGCCCTTCTTGTTGCCTCGAATCCAAACTCATCGCAGAACTTTATTATCTCCAGCCTCTTCTCAATGCTCTCCCGCTTAGGATGGTCAAGGATATTGTTAATGAACTGCATGAAACGACTATA
>CAZJMM010000276.1:0-1678 GCA_964547155.1 uncultured Dehalococcoidaceae bacterium
GAAAAATACTTCCTCTCCTTCTAAGTATCTTTCAACTGCCTTTAACCTCTGGCCGATGTTTGAAGTCAAACCTGTATCTACAAAAGTAATTTTCCAATCCTGAATATCACTATTGAGTAACTCTAATTTCTTACCCCCATGGGACAGGATGAAATCATTGGACAGACACTCATCATAGTTTAAGAAATACTTCTTTATCACATCGGCCTTATAGCCAAGACACAAAATGAAATCTTTATGCCCATAGTGTGCATAATATCTCATCACATGCCATAATATGGGTCTGTATCCGATTTTAACCATTGGCTTGGGAATACTTTCGGAGTACCCCCTTAATCTCGTCCCCAAACCACCACAAAATAAGACGACCTTCATTTGGATTTTGTCCTTTCCAGCATAGTAAATGGGACCTCCGACTTTGGCTTCACAGAAGTCAAGAATAAATCTTCACTTCGGGGATTGGCACTACGAATTGCCCACCCCAGTCGCGGATATATCCCACCTGCTCCATAATCTCATCTTTAAAGTTCCAGGGCAAAATCAACACGTAATCCGGCTTGGTTTCTTTGATTTTATCAGGTTGCAAGATCGGAATATGAGTTCCCGGTAAAAACTTTCCCTGTTTGTAGGGGTTGCGGTCAACAGTGTAGTCGAGGAAATCAGATCGAATCCCACAATAGTTCAACAGGGTGTTCCCTTTGCCCGGGGCACCGTAACCAACAATGGATTTCCCCTCCCATTTGGCCTTGATCAGAAAATCCAAGAGCTTGCGCTTTGTGTCTTTTACTTGTTCGGCGAATAAAGCATAGGTCTCCATGCGGGTAAAACCGGCGGCCTCTTCTCTGGCCCTGAGCTCTGTTATCCGCTGGCCAATGGGTTTAGCGGCATCCTCAGTATGGCGGGCGTAGATCCTTAAAGAGCCGCCATGCGTAGGCAGTTCTTCTACATCGAAGAGGGTTAGCCCGTGCGCGGCAAAAATCTTTTCAACCGCGATAAGAGAAAAGTATGAGAAATGTTCGTGGTAGATCGTGTCGAACTGGTTCTCTTCCATCAACCGCATCAGATGGGGAAACTCCATAGTGATGACGCCTTGCGGTTTGAGCAGGACTTTCATGCCCTTGACAAAACCATTGAGACCAGGTACTTGAGCCAGCACATTGTTACCGATCAACAGATCAGCCTGCTTCCCCGCAGTGGCCAGTTCACAAGCCAGCTCCTCCCCAAAGAATTTCACCAGCGTTGGAACCCCTTTTTTAACGGCCACCTCAGCTACATTAGCTGCTGGCTCTATACCCAAAACAGGTATTTCTTTCTGGACAAAGTATTGAAGTAGATAGCCATCGTTGCTGGCGAGTTCCACGACGTGACTTTGCCCGTCCAATTTAAGGCGTTCCACGATCATGTCGGTATAAGCCTTGGCGTGTTGTAGCCAGGTGTCAGAGTATGACGAAAAGTAGGCATACTCACTAAATATTTCCTCGGGACTGACATACTCCTCCAGTTGAACTAAAAAACAGTGCTCACACACATACACATGCAGCGGATAGAACGGCTCCATTTGGTTCAACTGGTCAGGTCCCACATAGCTTTCGCAAAGCGGCGACATTCCCAGATCAACAAAAGTATGATGCAACATTGCCCCACAAAATCGGCAGCTACTGCGATACGTGTTTGTACT
>CAZJMM010000277.1:0-1668 GCA_964547155.1 uncultured Dehalococcoidaceae bacterium
CACCCCTACTTCTTTGAAGGTTACATATCTGGACTTCGGTCCCAGTTTCTTTTCGCGTATTTCCAGGCTCTCCTTATCCAGGATGTAAACGTCAGGCGTCGACTCACCACTGACAACGCTTTCCCCCAATCCCCAGTTAGCCTCGATTATCATCCTAGCAGTGTCGCCAGTGTTAGGGTCAGCAGTGAAGATAATCCCGGCGGCGCGAGCGTTCACCATCTTCAGTACGGCTACACCAATAGGGTCGCTCTCCAGTGGCATCCCCTGTCGGCTTCGAAAAGCTAGAGAACGAGGGTTAAATGTGCTTGCCCACACCCTTTTAATTTTATCTATCAAATCTGATTCCCCAATTACATTAAGGTAAGTCTCATATTGCCCGGGGTGGCTCACTGTCCCCGCCGAACGTGTCGACACAGCAACTTCAGCAGCACACCTCTGGCATAGTTCCTTATAGTATGAGACTATTGTTTTCTCCATCTCCCTAGGCATAACCTTCGACTGGACAATTTGGCGGATATCAGCGCTTGCCTGGTTAAATTGCTTTAAGTCTTTGGGGGCAGACTTAGCCGGTATTCCTTTATATCATCATTAGCACCGGTCATACTCATAAAATCCTTATAGGCTTCGACGGAGAGGGCAAATCCAGGGGGGACTCTTAACCCCATCTTGGTCATCTCACCCAGGTTAGCGCACTTCTTGCCCACCAGGTCGTTGTGCTCCTGTCCCAACTTCTCAAGCCAGAGCACCCACCTCTTAGACACCATGCACCTCCTCCTAGGGACTCTCTACCAGCCTTATCGCCTTCAGAAGCTCTTTAGTGGTTGTTACCCAGCCAAAGGTAGACCGGACGTTGAAAATGGTGGCTTCTTGGGTTGAACTAGGGCCCATTTGACTTACCGCATCAGAAACGAGAATTGGGAAGTATTGCAAGGAGAAGGCATGCCTAAGCGTAGACTCAACACAAATGTTGGTTGCTGTTCCTATGAATACCAGGTACTTTATGCCGTAAGTCCCCAAAATGATGTCCAGATTGGTTCCAATGAACCCGTCATACTTTTGCTTCCTAAAAACTATATCACCCGGCAGTGGTTCCAATTCCTCTATAATATTAGCTCCCCAGGTACCATAAATATAAAGCTTATCTTTCAACTCAGGGCGTTGGCGTATCAAGGCTAACCCTCGTGATTTATGCCAGACTGGAGAGTTTTGTCCCCCACTGTCGGACAGGTCAGGGCTGTAACCCATCTGCAAATATATGACCTTGATTCCCTTTTCCCGTGCTGTAGAGACTATCTCCTGGCAAGGCTTGATGATTTTCTCAGTAGCTGAAATGTCGAAGCCAAGCAAGTCCAGATAACCACCTTTACGCACGAAGGTATTCTGCATATCGACGACGAGGACTGCGGTCTTTAAGACATCTATTTCGATAGGTTCTGGCTCAGCCTGGACAATCACATACTTACCTTCCTTGCTCACCACCACTCCTCCGTAAATGGGCTAATCATTTTCGCAGTATATAGGCTACCCCAAGGTCACCATCAACCCTTACCCTGTCGCCAGTCTTAATCTTCCTTGTTGCCTCGAGACAGCCAGTAACCGCCGGAATACCATACTCTCGGGCCACGATTACAGCATGACATAAAGCGCCGCCGCCATCGGTGACCACAC
>CAZJMM010000278.1:0-1655 GCA_964547155.1 uncultured Dehalococcoidaceae bacterium
AAATGCTGGAAGTTTCGTATTTCGTTGCCTTCGGCGCTGGAGTCCTATCTTTCCTTTCACCGTGCGTTTTGCCATTGGTTCCAGCCTACTTAGCTAATTTAGCTGGTGCCTCAGCTATAGAGGCTAACGTCAGAACGAGCTATCGCCCGGCTCTTTGGCATAGTCTCTCCTTCATAGCTGGTTTCTCCATTATTTTCATTGTTCTTGGTATTTTTGCCGGGCTTTTTGGCGGTAGCATAGTCATTCCCACAAGTTTGCTTAATAAAATAGCTGGGGCAATTATCACTGCCTTCGGACTATTCCTCATCGCTGCCTTCTACCTGCCTTGGCTAAATTACGAGAAACGCCTCAGACCATTTTTGGGCAGCAACCCTAGCTATGTCCGTTCTTTCCTCATTGGTGCTGTCTTCTCTTTGGGCTGGACTCCCTGCGTCGGACCAATACTTGGAGCTATCCTAACCCTCGCCTGGAGTTCTCAAACAGTGTGGCAAGGAGCTTCTCTCCTCGCTGTTTATTCCTTAGGAATGGGCATACCCTTTATTCTGTTGGGGCTGGCTTTCAGTGCCATCACCCCCTTGTGGAAGAACCTTAACCGCTATTCAGGGATTATTTCTTTAGTCAGTGGACTTTTACTAATAACCATAGGAGTACTCATGTTCACCGACAATCTATCCTGGTTTAGCACATTTACGTGAGGAGAAGTAATCTATGAGCAAAACTAAAGTACTCTTAGTGTCAATTATATCTCTCGTAATCATATCTGCAGGTTGCTCAACTTCCGGGGTTGGTCCTCAAGTTGGTAAAACAGCCCCTGACTTTACCTTGACCAGCCTTAATGGTGAAGTAATATCTTTGAGCCCTCTCAAAGGCAAACCAGTACTGCTTAACTTTTGGGCAAGCTGGTGTGTTCCTTGCTGTTATGAGATACCTTTTATCCAAGAAATCTTCGAAGAATATTCAGCCAAGGGGCTAATTGTCCTTACCATCAACAGCTGGGAAGACAGAAATACCGTTCAGGAATTTATGACCCAAAACAAGCTCACCTTCCCGGCATTAATAGATTACCCCGATAAGAAAGTAGCACAGAGCTATCAAATTCGTAACATCCCAGCTACTTTCCTTATCGACAAAAAGGGCACTATCAAGGCAGTCAAAATCGGCGCCTTCCAAAACAAGGCTGAGATAGAGGGCTTACTTAAGGACATTCTTTAATCATCCTTCTTGTTATTGCTCTTCCTCTTCAGAGCTAAATTCGGCAATTTCTCGGTCTCGTTGCATTATGGCTAAAGCCTGTTTGATATCAACCTCTTTCCACCCAGATACAGACAAGACCCTCCTTAGAAATTCCAGGCTGGCTTCGTATTCCGGGCTTATCAATTCCACTCCCTCTATGTTTTTTAGTAACTCGGCTTCCTTAATTCGATGAACTCGTGCCACAATTTTTAGTTTGGGGTTTATCCTCAAGGCTTCCCTTATGGTAGTTACCACCGCTAGAGGGTCGGGATAGGTCACGACTAATACCTTCGCCTTAGTTAAGTCCACTTTAGAGAGGACATGGGCATTACTGGCATCTCCGTAAATACAATTTATCCCGCTACATCGCAATTCAGAAATAAGCTCAGGGTCAATCTCAATAACAGTGTAAGATATACTAG
>CAZJMM010000279.1:0-1648 GCA_964547155.1 uncultured Dehalococcoidaceae bacterium
CATTGCCTAAGAGTTCTGACATTAAAATTACGCCCTGTCCGCCAACACCGGCAATTACAATATTGAATTCCTTTACCATACTTCACTCCTGTATTAGAATCAACCTCACCCCCTTAATCCCCCTCTCCTTAGAAAGGAGAGGGGGAAGAGGTTTAAGAGAGGGGCTTTGCCCCTCTCTAATCTACACTCCCCCTTCCCCCCGAACTTGTCGGGGGGAAGGGGGTCAGGGGGATAGGTTGCTAAATCTCCTGTATTATCGCCTTGTAGGGACAAACCTGCGCACAAAGTCCGCAACCATTACACAGTGAGATATCAATTATCGTCTTTTTACCCTCTTTTATTATGGCGGGACAGCCAAGCAGGTCAATGCAGGCATTGCATTTGATACTGCACCTTTCCTGGTCTACTCGATAAGGAATGACTTTCTCACCTTTTGCCTGTTTTTCTCTCTGGGTAAGTATGGCGCACAGTCTTCGGGAAACTACCAGCGATGGGCCTTCGAACCTGATGGCTCTCTCCAGAGTATCAATAGCTTTCTTCAGGTCGAAGGGGTCAATGACCTCGACGAACTTGACGCCGCATGCCCTGGCTATGTCTTCAATCTTTATTAACGGGGCTTCGTCACCGGTAGCCGAGTAACCGGTGCCCGGGTGTGGCTGAAAACCGGTCATAGCTGTAACTGAGTTGTCCATCACTACCATTGTTATCTTCGCCCGGTTATAGACGGCGTTTATCATTGGGGGTATCCCAGCGTGGAAAAAGGTTGAATCCCCCATATGCGTCACTATTGGCGCGTTTAAGATATGGGACAGACCGTTGGCGATACCAAAGCTAGCCCCCATACAGATGGTGGTGTCTACTGCTTCCAGTGGCGGAATATAGGCTAGGTCATAACAGCCAATATCCCCGGGGTAAATGGGTTCCACATCTTTGCCGTAGTCTCTGGCTACCCGCCGTGCGGCGATTCCGATGGCGTAGTGAGATGCTCGATGTGGACAACCAGGACACATCGTTGGTGGTCGCTGCGGTAGCAGTGGGGTAGTTTCCTGGCTGAGCTTATCTATCTTAGTGAAGTCAATCGGAGTCTTGGAGCTGGTTAGCTTGGCTATAGCCTCGACAACCTTCCTTGTTGACAGCTCTCCAATCCGGGGCACCAGGTCCTTGCCGTGGATTTTGACCCGTATATTAGCCTCTCCGGCAATGGCTTTGACATGAGTCTCGACAAACGGGTCGAGCTCTTCAACGACCAATACCTCATCTACTGATTCCAGCAGTTTCTTTACCAGTTTCTCAGGCAGAGGATGTGGTGTGCCGATTTTCAGCACGGAAATCTTGTTACCGAGCTCCAGCCAGCTTATCGCTTCTAAAGTATAGCTATATGACAACCCACAGGCAATAATGCCAAGCCTGGCACCATCCTTGAGTTCCAGCTTGTTATAAGGAAGGGCATTTACCGCTTCTCTTATTCTTTCAAACCTCTGGAGCATCAATGGCTTATTGAGTCTGGCTTCAGCCGGCGTATAGTGTAACCACTGGCGGTTTTTCTGGAAGGAGCCTACTCTTCTCTCCCGTGATATCTCTCCTAAAGTAACGTCACTGCGACCGTGGCTTATTCTGGTTACTGACCTGAACATAAAAAGGTGTTTGA
>CAZJMM010000280.1:0-1631 GCA_964547155.1 uncultured Dehalococcoidaceae bacterium
ACCCTTTAGTAATAGCCGGAGGTAGCTGCGTTCTTAATCCCGAGCCTATGGCTGACTTTATTGACTTATTCATTGTCGGCGATGGTGAAGAAGCCATCCTCGATTTCATCAAAATTTGCCTTACTTATAAGGGCAGTAAAGATAAGCTTTTGCGCCAAGCAGCCACTGTTCCCGGTATATATGTTCCCAGTTTTTACAAGGTCAACTATAAGAAGAAAGGCACTGTTGACAGTATAACCCCTGAAGTGGTTGAAGCCCCTCCGGTAATCGAACGGCGGATAGTGACTCACCTTCCACCACCAGTTACTAAACCCATTGTCCCCTACATTGAAGTGGTTCATGACCGGGGAGCTGTAGAAATCCAACGGGGGTGTAGTCGAGGCTGCCGCTTCTGCCAGGCCGGAATGATTTATCGCCCGGTACGGGAACGCCCTCCAGAGGAAGTGCTCAGTGCTGTTGGCGAAATTGTGAAAAATTGCGGCTATAATGAAATATCTCTCGTGTCTTTAAGCACAAGCGATTATAGAGGAATCGAGACACTGGTCCACCAGTTGTCACAGAAATATTCCGCAGATAACCTTACTTTATCTCTGCCCAGCCTCCGCTTAGATACTTCAGCCACTTTAATAGATTCTCTGCCAGCACGGCGCAAAACCACTCTCACTTTCGCTCCCGAAGCAGGTAGCGAACGACTTCGCAAGGTCGTAAATAAAAGCGTTCCTGAGAGTGTAATGATGGACACCTTTGCTGCTGTTTTTGATAAGGGCTGGTTTAACGTTAAATTATATTTCATGGTTGGTTTACCTACGGAGACAATAGATGATGTGAAAGAAATTGTCCAGCTTGTAAGCAGAGCCCGCCAGTTAGGGAAGAAAACCAGTGGGAGACAACCTCGGATTAGAGTCAGCCTATCAACCTTCGCACCAAAACCTCATACTCCCTGTCAGTGGTCACTTCAAGACACCGAGGATGAGTTAATGACCAAATTCCAGCTACTGAAGCAAGGGCTGCGTCAAACTGGTATCCATTTTTCCTGGCAAGACCCTCTGACCAGCCAACTGGAGGCAGCACTATCCCGAGGAGACCGCCGTTTAGGTAGAGTAATATATAAAGCCTGGCAGTCAGGGTGTAGATTCGATGCCTGGAGAGAACATTTCCACTACCAAGACTGGATTCGTGCTTTTAAAGAAAGCGGGCTTGACTTAGCTTTTTATATTAACCGAGAACGCCCTAAGGATGAGATATTACCGTGGAGTCATATTGATGCTGGGGTAACTGCCAACTTCCTCAAAAGGGAATACCAACGGCTCCTTCAAGAAAAGGAAACTCCTGATTGCCGCTACCAGAATTGTAGCGCTTGTGGACTCCAGCGCTGGCATCCCCAGTGTCAGCAGAAATTAAAGCGAAAGCAGTAGGCAGAGACTATCCCATTTTCAAGGAATGGCTCAGCTCTTCAGCCACCGCCAGTCCTTTTTGGGCTAATTGTTCACTCACCAGACCATCTTTAACAGCTTGATATAACTCGGAACGGTCTATCATCTTGACTTTTCCCTCCGCCCATTTAACCACATCAATCTTTAAGTCCTGTCTCTTATACACATCTCCGAGCCCACGAGACCGTACTAGATCTC
>CAZJMM010000281.1:0-1615 GCA_964547155.1 uncultured Dehalococcoidaceae bacterium
TTATTGCCTGCGAAAAGATACTGCCTAAAATCTCTCCGCCTTTTGTCCAGTCATATCCTTTAGCAACATAAGGCGGAATCATAAACTGCACTACGACAAATACCAGATAAAACCACCATTTGCCAGTTATCTTTTCCAGCTTTCTCTGGGTAGTTTCAATTTTATTATCTTTCATGGCTTATTTCCTCCCTTGTCTTAAAACCGATTACTATAGCAATAACACAATAACTTATAGGCTCATCTAATCAATCATATTGGTAAATTCTACCATCTGCTGCATTCATTAGTAAGAGTATCACAGCATACTCCCATCGGCTAAGGCGTGCTATAATTCAAGCACTTTGTAAAAATGAGCCAAAGAATTAACCTTTCTTCGTACCTTGAGGAATACCTGCCAGAGCAATTTCGGCAACTGGTGAAGTTAGCCCAGGAGAAGGCTGATGAGTCAGGGCAGCGGCTCTACCTGGTGGGAGGGGTAGTGCGGGACATTCTTTTGGGACGCCCCAATTTTGACCTTGACCTGGTGGTTGAAGGTAATGCCCTTAAATTAGCTCAAGAATTAGCCAAAGTTACCCATGCAAAACTCACCACCCATAAACATTTTGGCAGCGCTAAACTGGACTATGAAGATTTCAGCCTCGATATTACTACGGCTCGGCGGGAAACCTACGCTAAGCCCGGAACTTTACCTACTGTGACACTAGGCACGATTAAGGATGACCTTCTACGCCGGGATTTCACCATTAATGCTATGGCTATATCTCTTAATCGGGACAACTACGGGGAACTTATTGACCCCTACAATGGGAAGCAGAACCTTGATGGCGGTCTCATCCGTGTCCTCCACAATCAGAGCTTCACTGACGATGCCACCCGGATTCTGCGAGCCATTCGCTACGAGCAGCGGCTTGGCTTCCAGATTGAACCTGACACCCTTCAATTATTGCTGAGAGATATACCTATGCTGGACACCATAAGCAGTGAGCGAATACGGTATGACTTAGAATTAATCCTGAGAGAAGAGACACCAGAGATAATCCTGAAACGTGCTCATTTGTTAGGAGTCCTTCAAAAAATGCACCCTTCCCTCAAAGGTGACGGCTGGCTAGCCCAAAAGTTTGAGCAAGCCCGCCTTTTGAGTAAAAAGAGCTCACCTTTACCTCTCTACTTCTCGCTTCTGATTTACCCCTTAACCGAGATGGAAAATGAGCAATTTTTGTCTCGCATTAACCCGCCTAAGAAATTAGCCCGGGTGATGCGGGATACTCTGCAAATCAAGAAATACCTATCCGACTTGTCCAAGCCATTTTTGAAGCCGAGTCAGATTTACAGTCTGCTTCGCGGCTACCAGCCCGTCGCTATTCAATCTAATGCCATAGCCACAGATTCTCCTATAGCGCGATGTCATTTGGAGCTGTTTTTGCGCCGATTGCGTTATGTCAAGCCACTTCTTGATGGCGACAACTTAAAGGCAATGGGTATTCCCGCGGGACCTCGTCTGGGGGCAATCCTAAAGGCACTTCACGAAGCTAAATTGAACGGTGAAGTGAGAACAAGGAAAGACGAGGAGAAATTGGTTTATACTTCGAAGAGTAAGCAATAGAACTACCCTGGA
>CAZJMM010000282.1:0-1607 GCA_964547155.1 uncultured Dehalococcoidaceae bacterium
CATATTTGCTTGTCTTCTCTTAGCTTTGTTCCGGCATGAAATACCAGAATGTCTTTGTCTAAGTTGCTCAACCCATTAATAGGAAAGCCGGTGCAGTAATTTCCGGGATATCCCGCTGACGCCATTACCACACCGACACAAGCTTTATTACTCCATTCTATCAAGGAATTTTTGAGTTGATTATTGACAACTGCTAATAAGATATCCACTAAATCAGTCTTCAAACGAGGCAAGATTACCTGGGTCTCAGGGTCGCCAAAGCGGGCATTAAACTCCAGTACTTTTGGTCCATCTTGAGTAAGCATAAGACCAGCGTAGAGGACTCCTTTATAGGGCATGCCTTCTTCAGCCATAGCTCTAACTACTGGCATCAGTATAGTCTTAGTTACCTTCTGTGTTAGGGCAGCGTCGAAAAACCCGGGTGGGCTATAGCTTCCCATGCCACCGGTGTTAGGACCCTGGTCGTTATCAAAAACTCTCTTATAATCACAGGCGGGTACCATAGGAATGACTGTTTGCCCATCAGTAAAAGCAAGGAGACTGACTTCTTTTCCATAGAGGCATTCTTCAATCACCACCTTGTCACCAGCAGAACCAAAAATTCTTGTTTCCATAACATCAGCCAGAGCTTTTAAGGCTTCTTCTCTGGAGTTAGTTACAGTTACACCTTTTCCGGCAGCCAGGCCATCAGCTTTAATGACCAATGGAGGTTCTTGCGTCTGAAGGTATTGGCGGGCTTCTTGATAAGAATCGAAAGTCAGACCTTTTGGGCAGGGGATACCATGTTTCTGCATTAACTTCTTGGCAAAGACCTTGCTCGACTCAAGCTGTGCCGCTGCTTTTGTTGGACCGAAAATGGCAATACCCATTTTTTCAAAATGGTCAACAATGCCTAAAGCTAAAGGAGCTTCAGGACCAACCACAACTAAGTCAACTTTCTTTTCTTGTGCTACCTTAGCTAAGGCTTCTATATCTGTGGGACGTGAGTCTAAGTTGTGAGCTGTAAGAGCTGTTCCAGCGTTGCCTGGGGTCACATAAACCTTTGTAACTTTTGGGCTTTGAGCAATTTTCCAGACCAAAGCATGCTCCCGGGCACCGCCACCAATAACTATTACTTTCAATAGTCTATCCTGCTTGTCCCCTTCCCTTTTGCTTCTTATGATGTTTGCCTCGAGTTCTTTTTACGCCTTTTAGCTTGGGTCTATGAGCCATATCGCAATTATTTCTCTATTCCCATTCTATGGTTGAAGGTGGTTTACTGGTGATGTCGTAAACAACTCTATTGACGTTGGAAACCTCGTTCACAATACGGTTAGAGATACGAGACAAAAGTTCGTAAGGGAGACGTGCCCAGTCAGCAGTCATGGCGTCTTCACTGGTTACAGCGCGAAGAGCAATGAGATAACCGTAAGTGCGATAGTCTCCCATAACACCTACACTCTGGACATCGGTAAGTACAGCAAAGCTCTGCCATAACTGGCGATACAGCTTGGCTTTTTTAATTTCGTTCATAACAATCCAATCTGCGGCACGCAATGTTTCTAATCGTTCTTTGGTTACTTCACCAATAATCCTGATAGCCAGACCTGGCCCCGGGAAAGGTTGAC
>CAZJMM010000283.1:0-1551 GCA_964547155.1 uncultured Dehalococcoidaceae bacterium
GCTTTCCATCCCAGTTCCTTCCAGGTGGTGACCTTCAAGTTAAAATGTACATCCTGAACTAAAGTATCCGTGGTGGCTAACTGAATGGCATGGTTTCCTTGCCAAGCCGCAGTATCATCACCAATACCAATGAATAAATTCTGCCACGAGGCATCTTGAGGACTTTTTGCCTTATTAATCAATTTAGCTAAAAGCTCTATTAAGCCAAATTCACCTAACTCGGAAACTTTCATTTGCCCGAAATTATAGCATAAAGAGCCAGATTTGATTGGACATGGATACCTATTGTTTATGGTAAGAACAAGTTATATAATCTGCTAAAAATAGAAAGAGAGGTGACCCAGAGATGAAATCCTTTGGTATTGGTCTTGCCCTACTTGTCGCTGGCTTTGCTTCTTATATGCTTAGCGCTTTTCTCAAAAACATGGTTGCCGTTTTCGAAAATATGGCTGACTTCTTAAAGCAACTGGAAGAAGCCGGAGCCTTCCCCCAAGGTGTGACTCTGCCGCAAGATTTGGGGGCACTATCAATAGGCATTCCTCAGTACCTCCTGAATATACTCCCTTATGTATCTATAGGTATTATGGCTTTTGGAGTGGGCTGGTTCTGGATAATAGAACCGATGCTTTACTTAGTCACACCATCTAAAAAAGCAACCCCGCAGACACCACCTGCTGCTCCCAGAGCAAGAGAACCCGAATTGCCTCCGCTGCGAGGCAAAAACCTGGAGCAGTGGGTACAGGAAGCTATCCAGGAAAAAATGGATAGGGAAAAGGGCAGGTAAGAAGCTTAATCAGACCAGAGTGTCTCTGGACCAAAGCCTCTTTTGGCACCCGATTCTATACACTGCTTTCTGGGAATATGCCTTTTTGTCTTTCGTACTTTGAACCTGGCTTGTCTTCATGCAGGGTACACGACAAGAACACAGTTGAAGTCAGAATGATGTAACATAACGAAATTTGTATTGAAACTTGCAGAGTTATTTGGAAGGAGATTAGTGTGAGAAAACTTTGGTCCCGCTCTTTTCTCTTGGGATTGTTGCCTCTCTTTGTGTTAGCCCATTTTGGACATCACCTGTTACCCGGAATGCTGACACCACTTTTGCCCTTTATTCGTGATGACTTTGTCCTTGATTACACTCAGACAGGATTATTGGTATCAGCATATACCATAGCATATGGCGTCAGCCAACTACCTGCAGGCTGGTTAGCAGACCGCATTGGCTACAGAATGGTGGCTGTCATAGGTGTCTCGGGTGTAGCACTGTTCGGACTTTTGTTTGGCATTTCCTCAACTCTTATTATGATGATTGCCTTCTTGGTGTTGCTGGGGCTGGCGGGTGGTGGCTACCACCCGGCTGCGGCTCCTCTGATCTCAGCGGCGGTTGAGCCAAAGAACCGTGGCTCGGCACTGGGTATGCATCAGATAGGTGGCTCCGCCAGTTTTTTCTTGTCTCCGTTAATTGCTGTTGGTATTGCCGCTGCCTTAGGCTGGCGTGGCTCATTTATAGCTGTAGCTGTCCCAACCATTATACTCGGACTCGTATTCTAT
>CAZJMM010000284.1:0-1530 GCA_964547155.1 uncultured Dehalococcoidaceae bacterium
CCCCCTGATAATGTTACTCCCCCACCTGACTTATCATAGAAGACCTTATCCCGCAAGGCTTCTTCTACAACCTCATCAACAGTCACTGTTCTCCCCAGAACTTCCAGTGCACTGGCTGGACAAGCTTTAACACATTCCCCGCAAACATTGCAGTAATCCCTCTTTATAACCACACCCTCCTTAGTAAGCTCCAGGGCCTTTGTGGGACAAGCTTCTATGCAGGCTTTAAAACCGATGCACCGCACCTCATACCACACTAACTCTGGAAAAGAATTTACGCCCTCAGGGTTGTGACACCATAGGCACCGCATACAACAACCTTTTAGAAATATCGTGGTGCGAATGCCCGGGCCGTCCTCAGTAGAGTGGCGCTGAATATTAAAAACCAAGCCTGTTTGCTTGTGTACCGTCACATTTTTTATAAGTGCCCTCTTTTGAATCAAGCAAGGCTAAACTCTGTACGCGCAATAATATCATCTTGGACCCGTGTTGAGAGATCGATGAAACGGAACGAAAATCCTGAGACTTTGACAACCAACTCAGTATAGTTCTCCGGGTGTTTTTGCGCGTCTATCAGCATGTCTTTGCTTAGGGGATTGAACTGTACTTGTCTGCCACCCAAGGCAAAATACCCTTCTACTAAAGAAGAAAATTTGCTTAACCCCTCTTCAGTTCCAATTGTAAGTGGGTTAATAATAGCGTTAAGTATCATGCCATCACTTATTGGGATAGCGCCAATTTTCGCAGCTGAACGAAGAACAGCTGTCAGTCCATTGCGTTCCGTACCATTTGTGGGAGTTATACCGCTGGAAAGAGGCATACCCGCAAGCCTGCCATCGGCCGAGGCACCAACCGTAGCTCCCCAGGCCACGTGTGTTGCCGACGAAAGTATGTAGGGTCTATGCACCCCTCCCATCCAAAATCTGTACTTCCTAACTTCCTTATTGTGAACATCCGCAACCCATACCGCCAGCTCATCAGCGAGTGAGTCATCACTACCGTATTTCGGTGCATGAAGCAAACGCTGTCTTATATCTTCTCTTCCTTGGAAATTGCTCCGCAAGCACTCGCCAAGTTCCTCCAGTGTCAGCAACTTTTGCTCGAAAACCGCCCATTTAATGGCAGCTAGAGAATCAGATCCAGTAGCCAGCGAGCAGGTACCAATTGCCACATGATTATAGCGAGCGCCACCTCGTGTGACATCTTCCCCTGATTCTACACATCCTTCTATCGTAGATGAGAGCAATGGTAAAGGAAAATTCTCGGCAATCACTTGATCTTTCAAATACCCCGCCTTTACACATTTCTCAACGGCACGGGAGAGCTCTTCAACAAAAGCCTTTTTAACATCTTCAAAGGTTTTAAAGGAGGAGATGGGAGAGATAGGTGACTCTACCTGTTTCCATCCTGTAGGATACCTTTTTCCTTCGTTTAAGACCAGTTCCAAAATAGCTGCTGGAAGAATGCCATTAGTGGCTGTGTAACCATTATTGTTTCCTGTCCCAGTAGGTTCTGCACAACCTACAATAG
>CAZJMM010000285.1:0-1509 GCA_964547155.1 uncultured Dehalococcoidaceae bacterium
TAGCGGTTTGTTCGAACTGAACATTCAACTATCCAATACGCATAGTACCCCGACCAGGTTCAAGCAATGTTACGAATATCTATCGTCTTGCAAGGGTCATTGCTATAATGATGCCATGAGTATCCCTAGGCTATATGACTACATTGAGGTACTTAAGCCACGTGAGAGCAGTTTACTAACCTTTGTCGGTATCTGTGCGGCCTTCATAGCTAGCGAAGGGGATCTCTCATTGAAACTGCTTCTTATTGGGCTGACTATCTTGCTGGGGAGTGCGGGAGCAATTGGTCTAACTAACTATTTGGACCGCGATGTTGATGCCAAAATGAGGCGGACTCGAAATAGAGCCTTGCCATCGAGGCGTATTTACCCTCCAGAAAAGGTGTTGCCACCAGTTGTAGGGCTGATTGTGACCGGTCTGGTGCTCGCCTTCTATTTGCATTGGCTTTCTTTTCTGGCTGGTTTACTCGGTACTGCATCCGCTGGGTTTTGGCGAAAAAGGTGGACTTGTGTTTTTCCACAAGGCATTATGCCCAGCTGCGCTCCAATTCTCATAGGATGGTTCGCCATCAAGCCTGCCTTTAGTTGGGAATTGTTGCTTCTTTGTCTTCTTATTACTGCATGGCTACCGCTCCATGTCTGGAGTATAATGATTACTAATCGGAATGACTACATCAGTGCGGGATTAGATTACTTCCCGATGAGCTGGCAGCCCAAAGATGCGGCAAAGGTATTGTTGGCGTTTAGCTTGGTACTTTATGTGGCTTCTATTGCTCTCTACTTTGTAGGCGGCTTTACTCGCCTTTACTTAGTACTGGCAGGTCTGCTGGGTGCTATGATAATTTATAACACTTCCCGACTGGCAATTTCTGGTGTCTCGCGAGATGCCTGGTGGTTATATAAGCTATCTTCTTTCCCCTATTTGGGGGTAGTCTTCCTTACTATGTCCCTTGATGTATGGCTACTGGTCCCCTAAGGTCATGGTTGAACAATTGGGCGGAATGTTCAACTTATTTCGAAGGCACTGATTTATCCGCAGCAAAACTTTACTAAATCGCCATATCACCTCTTGACTTCTTTAAAATTATGTATGATAATTGTCACCCTTGAATGGTGCTTGGGGAGTATAGGCAACAAACACAGGTAATGGAACGTGAGAGGAATTAAAGTCCTTATATTTGGCTTTGGAGCTTTAGTGCTCTTAGCGATAGCTGCAATTCTGCTAATCTTTGTCATCGCCTTATTCCCTTTCATTGTAACCTGCCTTATCCTGATGAGAAGAAAGTTATCTCGTCTATGGTCGGACTTCAAAAGGGGCGTTTTTGCCTGGATAGTACTCAGCAATTACCCCCTTCACCGGTTTTTCAAATTCCTAAGGGACCACAAGAGAGTAGAAGTCACTTATATGAAAAGTTTTCCTTGGAATCAAGGAAAACTCTTGATTGTCTCCAATCACCCTTCCTGGCTTGACCAAATGGCGTTAACTCAATCTATGCTCTCCTATTTAGCAGG